>JBGQJX010000097.1:0-11357 GCA_041499255.1 Ktedonobacteraceae bacterium
AAGCCCGCTGGAGCGGTTGTATCCTGAGCTAAAATCAGGTGCAGTTGGAAATTCGGCCCCTGGAACCAGCGGCCCCCGAATGTGAAGTTGCCGGGTCGTGGAACCTCTTCTAGTCCCAGCACCTCACTATAAAACCAGCTTGCTCGTTCCAGGTCTCGCACGACAAGCGCGCTATGATCCATCTTTCGTAGATGCATGATTTACCTCACTTCACCGGTCGGAAAGAGCATATCAGAAGCTCCTGAGTGACGACTATCATAAGGAATGGTATTCCTGTTTTGTTTCTCCCTGGTGGAGAGAGCATACCATAAACAAGAGAGGGATATCAACGAGTCGTGTTCACTATTCCCCAACCTGATACAATAAGCGTGTAGAGCCTTTTGCCGGTCTCGGTAGTATTTATTTTGAATGGGCTATCCCGGCTGATTAACTGTAAGAAGAGGGTTGACTGCAATGCCATATCTTTCTATACGCGAAGCCTCAGAGGACATTCGTTCCTGGATGACGACTCCGACGGAGCTGGTGGCGGAGGCGCTTGAACGGATTAATGAACTTGATGGGGAGATCCAGGCCTTTGTTACTGTTTTAGGCGAGCAGGCGCTGGTGGAGGCGGCGAAGGCGGAGGCTGAGCAGCGGATGGGTTTCTATCGTAGCCCGCTGCATGGCGTTCCTATTGGTATTAAGGATATTATCGCGGTCAAGGATGTGCGCATGACGGCTGGCTCGCGGGTGCTGGCGGACTATGTTTCGCGGGAGGATGCGATGGTGGTTGAGCAGTTGAGGAAGGCCGGGGCGATCATGCTTGGGAAGACGAATACGCACGAGTTTGCTTACGGGACGTATACTCCTCCGACGCGCAATCCCTGGGACCGGACGCGCATTCCGGGTGGCTCAAGCGGTGGGTCGGCGGCGGCTGTGGCAGCGAGTATGTGTATGGGGGCGATTGGCAGCGATACGGGCGGCTCGATTCGTATTCCGGCGGCGTGTTGTGGCGTGACGGGGCTTAAGCCGACGTATGGGCGCGTCAGTTGTTACGGCGTTATCCCGCTGAGCTGGTCGCTGGATCACGTGGGGCCATTGGGGCGCAGCGCTGAGGATTGCGCGATCATGTTTGATGCCATTGCCGGGTATGATCCGCGCGACCCCACCAGTGTATCAGGCCCGCCGAGTCGTTCCGCGGCTTTGCTGATCAATGGGGCCGAGGGACGCGGACCGCTGTCTTTGCAGGGGCTGAAGGTTGGTCTGCCACGAGATGCGTTTATTGGGCCTCTTGATGCCGAGGTGCGACAGGCATGGAGGGCGGCGCTGCTGGTATTGCAGGAAGAAGGAGCTGAGGTAGTGGAGGATGTGGAGTTGCCACAACCGTCATTCGAGATGTATCGCACGATTCAGAAGCCGGAGGCGACGCTTACGCATATGCAGAAAGGGTGGTTTCCAGAGCAATCTGATTTATACACGGAGCGCACGCGAGGACACTTGCTGGAGGGACAGAAGATGCTGGCGGTGGATTATCTGCGTGCCCAGAATGAAAGACGGCTCTTCTCCAGCGCGGTGCGCGCTGTTTTGCAACGTGTTGATGTGCTGTTTTTGCCAACACTGCCGGTGCCCGCTATCCCCATTGCGAAGATTGACCAGGATATACGGATCGATGGGGAGACGCGGAACGCGACGGTTTCTCTCTTGAGCCTGACGATGCCCTTTAATCTTGCCGGATTGCCCGCCTGTTCGTTTCCGGGTGGGTTTAGCAGCGATAATTTGCCGATTGGGCTGCAGGTGGTGGGGAAGCCGTTCGAAGAGTCGACGGTTTTGCGTATTGCTCATGCCTACCAGCAGTTGACGGACTGGCACCGGAGGGAGATTGGCTGAGAGGGAGCGTCAGATGGATAAAGCTAATGGCGTTGGGCCTGATGTGTATGCGCTCCACCAACAACTGGTTGACCAGCTGGTGAAGGTGGGGAATATCAGAACGGCGGGTGTAGAGGCTGCCTTTCGCGCTGTGCCAAGGCATCTCTTTTTGCCGGAGCTGGCTGTGGAGGAGGTCTATCGCGACCAGGCAATTGCCACAAAGTATCTTGATGGTTCGGCTGTCAGTTCTTCTTCGCAGCCTGCCATTATGGCGATTATGTTGGAACAACTGGATTTGCAAGCGGGCCAGCGAGTGCTGGAGATTGGGGCGGGCACGGGATACAATGCCGCGCTGATGGCGCATATTGTTGGGGAAACTGGCCGGGTTGTCACAGTAGATATTGATGAGGATATCACGGAGGGCGCGCGCGAACATCTGGCAGCGGCGGGCTTTGAGCGGGTTCAGGCGGTTTGTGGCGATGGTGGATTGGGCTATGCAGATGGCGCGCCTTATGACCGCATTATCCTGACAGTTGGGGCTAGAGATATTACTCCGGCATGGCGCGAGCAACTAAAAGCTGGCGGGCGCCTTGTACTGCCTTTGTCGATTAGGGATACGCAATTGTCTGTTGCCTTCAGGCCTGTTGGAGAGCACCTGGAAAGTATCTCGGTGAGGTGTGCCAGCTTTATTATGTTGCGTGGAGCCTTTGGCGAAAGCGGAATTCACACGCAGGTTGGCCCTGATGCTGGACTTTACCTTCAATATGGCGAACGCCACCCGGTCGATACGGAGGAAATTTACCAACTGATCACAGGGACCGGTCAAGATATTCCAACCGGTGTGAAGGTGTCATGGGGTGAGGTGTATTTCAAATTAAGTGCCTGGCTGGCAATATACGAATCTGATTTCTGTCGTTTGAGTGTTGAAGGAGCACTGGTGGAACGCGGTATTTTACCTGATCTCTTCCGCTCTTTATCGCCTAAAAGTACATTCAGCAATACGGTTGGCTTGCTGGGAGAAAAGACTGTATGTTTGTTGGTGCGTTCAGCTGACCAGGCGCTTTCCGCGGACGAGGGTGGTTCCTCGCCAGTTTCCGAGCTATCCGTCAGGAAATTTGGCCCGGATGATGTGTTGGCGCAGCGTTTGATTGAGCAGATCCAGGCCTGGGATGAGGCTGGTCGTCCTGGGGATGAGCGTATTCGTTTGAGGGCTTATCCATGCGATAGCGATTATGAACCGTTAGCCAAAGAGGTGGTTATCCCGAAGCGGTGGACACGGTTGGTGGTCAGTTGGGATTAGCATTGAGGGAGAGCCATAATTCGTCTAACAAAAACACCTCCTGGTTTCCTTGCTTGATTTCAATGTAACCTCCCGCTGTAGTTGCTATGCCTGGAAAAGGGCCGAAATGAGGCTGGTCAGGGTGCTACTTCCTTTTTCTGGTGGCTCCAGGCGCTGCTCTGCCAGTCATCGACGGTGGCATCTTCCGCCAGCCAACCAGGGAGGGGCATTTGTAGGCGTTTCGCCAGGGCGATGACGTATGGCTCGTATTGTTCGCGCAGATCGGCAAGCCGCTGTTCGGCGGTTTCTTCCTCGTGCAGTTGTATACCCATGTCGGTGAGCGCTTCTTTTAAGCGAAGAAAGTCATCGTGGGGAAGGCGGCGAATTGGTGATGCCTCAGGCGTGATTGCAAAGATCTGGCCAAGGTCTATAGCCGCGTGACAGGCGATGGCGAAGGTAAACCAGGCTGATTTCCGTGGTACCTCATCGATGCCAACTACCAGGAGCGCGCTGATATCGAGGATGGCGGTGAGAGCGGCCAGCCAGGACTGGCGGTCATGTTGGGAACGGTAGTACATCAAAACGGAGTAGGAGAGATGGCTCTCCAGCAGGTCAGCCGACCAACTTTCCCAGTCATGCAAGTGTTCGACCAGTTCGTCCATAACCCGGCCCCGCCGGTGGCGGCGCAGCATTTCCAGCGCGCTAGGGGGTGAGCCTGCATGGGCGTCAAGCAGGGAGATACCCACTTCGCGCCGGGAAAAGGCCTGGTAGATGACTGGTAAATAGCCGATGACGAGCGCAAGAAAGCCAAAGCCTGTTCCTGACTCGATGATCGTCACCATACGAGCCCAGCCTGTGCGTGGTATGACGTCACCGAGACCAAGGGTGAAGAAGGTGGTGCCGCTCATGTAGAAATCGGTGCCAAAGTTCGCGATCTTTTCAGGGGAGCTCACCGCGGAACCAAGCGCAAATTGGAGCAAGGAGAAGCCAAGGATGAGGCATGTGGCCCATAGAACCAGGAGTAGTATTAGAGATAAGGGACCGAAGAAGCTGAGGAAGTATTCTTTGCGGTCGTTGGAGCGGATTTTTTTGGCGATGAGTGACCAGGCTTGCCAGATTGTGATGTAGAACAACCTGGCAAGTCTGAAGCGGCGTGAGACGCGCCGGGGTAGGATGATAGTTTCGAAGGCGTCTTGTAGGATGATGAAGATGAGGATGATGCCGGTGATGCCTGCTATTATGTTCATGGTTGTTCCTATCCATTGGCTTTTGTACAATGATGTCACATATTAGTGTAACCGCGTACCTCTGACGGGGTATTCCTTTTGCTGCATAGAACGGCTTACATACTTTTGGAAATGTGTCAGCGTTTCCCGGTTCCTTTGTAAGAGTATCACCTGTTTGTATCGTTTGAAAGACCTGTAAGGAGGATTGTTATGAAGTCTAAACGTTGACTCACGATTTCGTTGTTGGGTGTCGAATTTATTAATGAGTGGTTTAGCAATCTGCTAGCGGCTGTTCTTCCCGCTGTAAGGTCCGCATTTGGCTTGAACTATGTTCAGGTGAGTTTCCTCTTCACGTTGCTGGAAGGCACGGATGTGCTCAGCGATGGCATTTTTGGTGTGATTGGTGATGTGTGGTCGCGTCGTGTGCTGATTACCTCTGGTACGATTGCGGCAGGTATTGGCCTGGTTTTGATGGGTGTTGCTCCGGGCTACCTGGTGCTGATGCTTGGCGTGATCCTGCATGGTTTTGCCGGCGGCCCGTTTGTGGGGCTGAGCCAGGCCTCGCTGGTCGATACAGCACCGGGGAAGCATGCAGAGATGATGGCGTGGTGGACGCTGGTAGGTGACGTGGGCTTTCTCCTTACGCCGTTGATGGTGGCTATGGCTTATGCTTTTGGGGTGGATTGGCGGGCGCTTTTTCTGGCGGGCGGAGGATTGTTTCTGGCGTATGCTCTATTCCTGGCGGGCGTGCGCATACCGCGACAGGGAGGGGGTGAGGAGGAAGAGAGTGGAATGGCGACAGTTTCGTCTAACCTCGCGGCGATCAGGGCTGCGGCACTCGATCCGGGTTTGTTGCGCTGGGCGCTGATTTTGCCTTTGCTGGATATGCCGCTGAACGCATTTGTGGTGCTCTATTTCCATGACGTCGTTGGGTTCAATAATGCTCTCGCTAGTTCGACGTTGATTATCATTATTGTTAGCTCGCTGGTGGGAAGGGTGATACTGCCATGGGTTTTGCGCTTTGTACGTGGTGTGCTGCTGTTGCGCTTAAGTTTGTGGATTGGGGTGGTGAGCTTCGCGCTGTTTCTGCTGGCGCCTTTTGTGGTGGTGAAGCTGGTGATGCTGGCTTTGTTCAGCGTGGTGGAAGCAGACTGGTATCCGCTGGCTAAGGGGCAGGCGTACGCGGCACAACCTACGAAATCGGGCGTGGTTTTGAGTGTGACCTCGCTGCTTTCGCCGATTACGAGCCTTTTGCCGCTGCTGGTGGGGGTGATTGCTTCGCAGGCGGGTCTGGGGTGGGGGATGGGTGTGCTGCTGGTGGGGCCTCTAGCGGCGGCGGTGTTGTTGTTGAGGGGATGAGGAAAGTAGAAATATGGATGATGCTAGCCTCATTTTTGGGCGGGGCATCTTGACTGCTTATGGTATACTGATGTCGTTGATATGCTGTTATTATGCCGATGTAGCTCAGTGGTAGAGCAGTCGATTTGTAATTGACCGGTCAGGAGTTCGAGTCTCCTCATCGGCTCCGCTTTAGAAGCGAAGCCCCTTCTTTTTGTAACGCTCGTTTTGCGTCTCAATTGCGTGGCAGTTGGCGCACAGTACATCGCACTTTGCGATCTCCGCTTTAAGTGTTTCTAGTGATACTCCATTTCTGATCCAATGTGATACGTTAAATCCCTTCTGTTTGGGATCGCGGTGATGGAATTGTAGGCATTCGGGACGCCATTCACTGCAGTTCTTACAGTGAAGCGTTGCCTTGTAATTCGTATACCACTCTTGAAGTTCCGCACGCCTGTCCTTTGTTTCTTGTATGCGTTCTTTAGAATGGCCTGGATACCATTCTTGTTTGTGGTATTCGCGCTGGTACCGCTTCAGATACTCTTTTCGACTTTCACCGGGTTGCTGAAATCTCCACTCTGGGCGGGGATCATCAGCACGTTTGTGGTTGGTTTTGTGCCTGGCTTTCATAAGTGAGGTTGCATCTTTCTGTCACAATTTGTAATCCTTTGCCCATTGCACATGCATCTCTTGATTATTGCGTGTTGGCAGCAATCGCAGTCTCATTTTGTTCGTTGTCACCTGATTAATAGGTATAAAGTATACTTCCTTCGAATTGGGGCAGTAGACAGCAAAAAAGTCGACCTGCCCGTGATATGCCCTTTTGCCCCAGGTAGTTCCCTCCTTACGATGGTGGTAGTAGTTGCTGGCGGCGTTGAACTCGATATATTCCTGGTTACTGTCTAGTCTCCCCGTCTTGCACTGGATACGCCAGAACTGTCGATCAGCATCCTCGATGACCAGATCATAGCGATGGTTTTCTCCAAAGGGGATCAGGACGGCATAGCCAACTTCGGATAACCTTGCCAGGATCATTGCCTGGCTGCGTTCTCCGACTGATTTGTTATCTGGTTTCGGAACAAGGCTTCCCATTAGATGCTCTCTTTTCCTGTTATTTGCTTCGGAGATCTAAAACTACGCCCTTACCAGTGATTTGTTAGAGCTATTAACTCTATACTGCTTGTTTCGTCGAAAGAGGAAACAAGCCATGCTTTTTATGCTGTCTCTGAACAAAAAGCTGAGCAAACATTTATGCTCTCTTGAGATATTCTTGAGTTTTGGCGAGTAGAATTCATTGCTGTGGGGGGAAGTGAATAAATAAATTAGGAGAAATGTATGAGCTGGATAACTCGCTTGCGTCAACGATCGGTTTGGTTACTGGTAATGCTTACGCTTGTGCTGTCGCTAACGGTTGCAGCATGTGGGCAGCATGCTAATGCGAGCAGCAGTGACGCGACAAACAATTATTCTACATCACAGCAGTATCAAACGGGCCAATCTTCTCAGCCTGGCACGGGTAATAACCAGGGCAATTCAATAAAGAGCATAGACCAACAGGTTCAAGGTATTATGCAACAGCTCGATGGGGCACAGAACGATGTCAATAGCAGTAACTCTGCTTCCCAGGATGGCGTGCAACAGCCTTGATTCCAATGCTAACTCAATGAGACATGTACAGTTTTTGTTCATTTTAACAATGTTTTCGTAAACAATTGTTTCGTATTGGAGGATAATGTAGGATGAAACTTCTAGGAAAAGTACGACAAATACCGCAGCGTTTGGTTGCAATAGGTATATTGGGTATGATGGCCCTTAGTATCATCGCCCCTTCGACAGCATTCGCTGCTTCTGTAGCAACTCACAAGTGCGCCCCGACCGATACGCAGTGTATTATCGCCGCTGGTGACCAGTTCATTGCGCAGCGACAGGCTGCACTTACAACCCTGAGCGGCAAGATCAGGGCACGGCTGAATGAGAAATTGATTACCGGCGACCAGGCAAATGTGCTGCAATCTGATGTAGGGACGAACCAGAGCGGCCTTGCCTCGTTGAAGTCCAGACTTGACGCGGAAAAGAATGCTCAAGCCGCGCGCCAGGACGTGCAGAATATCTTCTTGCAATTCCGCATTTTTGCGGTCGTGCTGCCACGCGATTACCGGCGGCTCTACCTGGATGTGGCGCTCAACGTTGATATCAAGTTGAGAAATTTGGGGCCGAAAGTGCAGCAGGCCATCGACAATGCGCCTCCTGGCGAGAGGGCGCAACTGCATACGCTCTTCAATGACTATAAACATCAGCTTGCTACGGCGGAGTCACAGTTCGACGCGGCGCAGGCAGACTTCCCGGCGCTTACGCCTGCGAATTATAATTACAATCGCGCTACCTATATTGCCACTCTGAATAAACTAGATAATGCCCTGCATATAATCCACGCTGCTCTTCACCAGGCGAGAAATGACATTCATCTCGCTAAACAATCACAGAAAAGCACTGCAATATCCCAGAAAGGCCACAAATTCGAGTGAACCTGCCTGGTATGGTAAAATATTGCCAGGAGAGATTCTCCACGTTCACCTTTCTTCATTGTTTTTTCCTCTTTTGTGCGATGTACAAGATGGAAGGGTGTTTTCAAAAGTTTCCTCTGTTTGGGTATAGTAGGATAAGGTAAAGCAGAAGAAGAGAACCAGGACATTACTTATGGCGCGTAAACGAAATTGGAAGAGTCTATGGCGCAAAATTTCTGTGGCAGGTTTGGTGCAGGATACTATCATAGGTGTAGTTGCTCTGCAGGCTCTCACGGTAATCGTGCTGCGGATTATTGCGCAGTTACGTGGGCGACACAAACACGAAGTGCGTTTTCCGCACCAGCGGCAGCATGAAGTGCAGGTTGGTGATAATTATCTAAAGCTTTATACTTATGGGGCAGATCTTTACGCCGCGATGCTTGAGGCGATTGATAATGCGAGGGAGAGCATTTACCTGGAGACGTATATCTGGAAAGGTGATGCTGTGGGGGAAGAGTTGAAGGCGCACCTTCTACAGAAGGCGGAGCAGGGAGTGGAGGTGTATGTTATTTTCGATGCTTTTGGCAACCTGGTCGTGCCACGCTCGTTTAAGCATTTCCCGCAGTGCATCCACGTGTTGGAATACCAGCCCATTCATCGCCCCTGGCATATTCTTGACCCGCGGCGCTATGCCCTGGACCATCGCAAAATGCTGGTCGTGGATGGCTCTATGGGTTTTATTGGGGGATATAACCTGGGGAGCCTCTATGCGACTGAATGGCGAGATACCCACCTGCGCATACGTGGTCCGGCAGCAGCCGATCTCGCACATTCATTTGTGAGTTTTTGGAACCGATCTTACGTGGGGAAAAGAGCTATTACGAGACATTACCTGCGCAATTTTGATCCTTTGATCAATATACGCAGCAACGATGCGCTGAGGCTGACTTTCCCTATACGCGACATGTATATTGAGGCTATTGACCGGGCTGAACACGTGATCCTGCTCACCAATGCCTATTTTGTTCCTGATCGTATCCTGCTCGATGCTTTGAAGTCTGCCGCCGCACGCGGAGTGGATGTACGGGTATTAGTCCCCTGGCAATCGAATCATATTGTGGTAGACTGGCTGGCACATGGGTATTTCACCAGGTGCCTTGAAGGGGGCATTCGTGTCTTCGGCTATCATTACGCAATGCTGCATGCCAAAACTTGTACGGTTGACGGCCAGTGGGTTACGCTTGGCACTGCTAACCTGGACCGGTTGAGCTCCATTGGCAATTTTGAGATCAATGTCGAGATTTACAGCGCTGAGTTAGCACAACAAATGCAGGAGCTTTTTGAATGTGATGCAGATGGTATGTTTGAGTTGACACTGGAGAAGTGGAAGAGCCGCCCGTGGTATGTAAAACTCAGCGAGCGTATCCTGGCCCCGCTGCGCATTTTCTTGTAAGAGAGTGCTGTTCCTTTGTTGGGTTTCCGTTATTGATGAATTCTCGTTATTTGAATGTGAGAATTTTGCCGCGCAGAGAGATGAGCCTGTGATGTGTATGGGATATCGTTAATTGTGGGCCTGCGGATTTTTCGGGGGTGACGGACCCCTTTCATATAGGGCCTCGTGGTAAAATGGAGCGGCGAAAAAGGTCGAGATATACGCGGATTTGAAAGGAGATGCC
The DNA here is from genome assembly GCA_041499255.1 of Ktedonobacteraceae bacterium. GTDB lineage: Bacteria > Chloroflexota > Ktedonobacteria > Ktedonobacterales > Ktedonobacteraceae > UBA11361. Next base: position 9,869 of record JBGQJX010000097.1, read on the forward strand.
TTATGTCGAACAATGAGTTTAATCAGCCCATCTCTTTTGACTTTGCACCGCATGGTAGTGTTTGCGAATGGTGTGGGAAACCGGCGGAGCAACAGATTACCGTTATCGGGGGCAAATTCCATAATGATGGAGGCTTCTATTGTCGCAAGTGTGGCGAGGAGTATGTTCGCGAAGTAAGCAAAGCGCTGAATGCTGAGGCAGCGGCTGAAACGGAAACGAATCCGCCGGCTAACTGAACTTGTGGGCGGATCTGACTAAGAGGTTCATATGCAGATATTCGCCAGTATCATCCTTGCTTTCACGTTTGATGAAATAGTCGCGATCATTGGACTGCTTGTAAGTGCTTTACAGGCGTTGGTGCTGCCGGTGACTATCTATCTGCTGGTGGTGCAGACACGCGCTATGCGCATACAGACGACCGCGTTAGTGGAGCAAAGTAAGGAGATGACGGCGCAGACGCAGGTCTTTATCGATACGATCTACAGCGCGACGTATCAGGGTCTTTATGACGCGGAGGCGCACATCGGCGAATTGATGATGACGTATCCGGAGGCCAGCCGTATCTTGATGAGTCCAAAACCAGCTGTGGGAGGTGAGGGAGGCAAGGGAGAAGCCAATTATGAGATTACGGATTCGCTCAAGACGATTGATCCCGCTCTTAGGGAGCGCGTGCGCTGGCTGGGCACGGCCATGTTGGATTTCTTTGAGCATATCTGGACGCAGTCACAGAAGGGCGGTCTGCCCAATGATGTGTGGGAGGCCTGGGAAGAGTATATGGGCAGGATGCTCAGTGAAACGAGGCTGCGCCATCTGTGGCAGGCTGAACGAGGCTATTATTCTTCGGGATTTCGTCGTTTTGTGGATATGAAGGTGGGTCTTGCTCCTGAAATACTGGCTATGCCGCCGCTGCCGCGTCCTTTGCCGGGCGGAGTTACCGTACCGTTGACGGTGGGAAGCAATGAGCGCCGAACTGGCACGGAAGGGCCTGCACCCCAGGTTGCGCGTGTGTTGCGGGCAGTGGTTAAGGATGCCGAGGAAAAAAATAGTTGATGGGAGAGAGTGGGTAGGGAGTCGGGGTTGTAGAGGTGCCCCGATAGGGCGGGGCTTGCCCCGCCTCTACAAATGTTATGCCAATAGCTCGGCTTCACTCAGGGGGCCGAGGGCTGTCAGGACCTGTTTTTCACGGATGGGGAAGCGTTTCAGGGAGCGGACGACATCGCTGGTGGTGACCTTTTCGATGCGCTCTATCTCCTCATCGACGGTCAGCAGGCGACCTTCTGTGACCCAGTCGGAGGCGAGGTTGAACATACGGTAGAATGTTGACTCGCTGTTTAAGACGATGTTGCTGATCCACTTATCTTTAGCGCGGCGCAGTTCGTCTTCGTAGACCCCTTCATCCAGGAAATTATTCAGCTCTCCGCGCAGCAGCTTGAGAACGCGCGGGGCCATATCGGGTGTTGAGTTGGCCTGCATGGATAAGACACCGGTA
>JBGQJX010000098.1:0-11302 GCA_041499255.1 Ktedonobacteraceae bacterium
CCTTCGCTTTGTGCATGCAGGAGTTGACTTACGATAGGACTGATAGGGCCACCAAGATAGCCAGCCGCAAGGGCCTCGATCTCTTCTGCGCAGAGCGGATTGACCGCAACGGTGGTGAGCACACGCCGGCGGATAAGCTCGGTCACAGTCCGTTCAAGGGCCGGGTTCTGTTTGATCTCGCCTTCACGGTAGCTCCCCAGAAGCAGCAGCCTGGCTTTCGCATGATGCAGCGCAATGTAACAAAGCAGGTCAAGGCTCGCAGTATCCGCCCAGTGGAGGTCATCGAGCATGAGAACGAGCCCATGTGGAGCACTCATGCCTTCCAGGAAGGTACCAACAGCTTCGTAGAGACGCAGACGTACCTGCTCAGGAGGTAGAGGATAGGCAACTGGAAGCTCGCCGCCTAAACGAACAGCCAACTCTGGCAAAAGGCTCGCCAGTATCCGAGGCGCCACCGCGACTTGCTCACGTAGTTGGTCAGGAGGGGTTACACGGATGTATTGCCCAAGGGCTTCCAAGAAAGGCAGATAGGGAGGCATTCCCTCAGACTCGGATGCACCGCCTCGCAGAACGGTCGCTCCATCTTGCATGGCACACTCAGCAACCTCTTCTAAGAGGCGCGTCTTGCCGATGCCTAGTTCTCCGACCAGCAGTACTACCCTGGCCCTCCCGCCCCTAGCTGCCTCGAATTGGTTCCCGATCAAGCTCAGCTCGCGGCGTCGACCAATGAATTGTGAAGTCGATGATACTACATGATCGAACACCAATGATTTAGCAAACTGGGTAGCCATGGACGTATCCCCAGGGAAAAAGCATTTACCATTGTGTATCTACAAAGAACGGACTTATCGAGTACGAAAACAGTTCTTCTGGGAGAGTACCTCGTTGGACTCACAAATTCATCACAGTCGCCCGCAGAGCATCACAAAAGTATCACACACCTTCATCTTGCTGCTCACAGAACAAAAGGCTCAATCATGCTGAGTACTGCTGTAGACTCTTGCCAGGCATGTTCCATCTAGTAGGTCAATCGATATCGGATTTGTAAGTGAAAGTTAATCAGGTAGTCTCCCGAGCTTTTTACATAGTGCAATATGCATGTGTTCTGTACAAGCGGGAGTAGTAAACAAACCCGCAATTAAAATTAACATGTGTAGCCTGGTTTGTCAAGCCTATTTTTTTTTATATTTTCCATGAAATTTTCCATAAATATTTTAACGAATGTATTCTTCATCGACAGCTACAATATTATAATGAATCAAGCATCTCGCGGATAAAACCGACGCCGATTGAGAGCCAATCAAACGAGCGCGTCCATGCAACCCAATCCTGTTGTGCGGGCCAACCAGGTTTGTAGCGAGAAATCATCTCCTTCGGCATGACAACGGCCCACTTGCTGCCCTCACCCAATCCTCCGGGTGTGATGCGCACTGAGATGTTGAAAACATTCTCGTTGGGAAGTTGTATTTTCCAGTCTGGCATCCCTCGCAGCAAAGGATCACGCCGCCAGGCACTGAAAAGGGCCGGGTCCTCAGGAGACCCACTTTGTGAGCGTCGGAGGGTAGTTACCTGGCCTACAACGGCAGAACGCTCCCATTCTGGAAAGCGCAACCAGACAGAATAGCGATACTCATCAAGACCTGTTGCTTTGACGAATTCTCGATAACCCTCGCGTTCAATGCGACGTTCGGTGTCGCTCTGCCAGATTCTGACCATCGCATCAAGACGTTTTTTCTTCTCCCCTTCGTCTAGTTTGGCGTGAGGTCCGTAATCAGGTGGGTAATGTGTTGCTGGCATGAATTGCTCCTAAGCCACCAGAAAAATATTTCTGCATCCAAAAGACCAGGTCTTCCGCGAGTGGGGCCACAAATTGAACCAATGCGTTATCCGGGTAACGACGAAGCTCAAGGCTATATGCATGGAGAAATTGCCGTCCCAACGCCCCCTGGGGCGAACCATGCTCCGCGTGAGGCGCGTAAATCTTATCTCCAACAATCGCATAACCCAGAGCCGCAAGGTGAGCACGAATTTGATGCGTGCGCCCCGTTACAGGCCGTACATCTAACAGCGCGAAACTCTCAGAGACAGCTAACACATGGAGCAGGGTCGTCGCTGCTTGGCCATCCCTGGCCACAATAGAGCGGCGACGGTCAGCAGGGTCCCGCTGCAGGGGACCTTCCAGCACAAATTCATCATCTTGAGCCAGCATGGTTACATCAGAGCAACCACAAGTGATTGCCCCTCCAATACACAGGACACCCGTTCGTCGAGAAACAGTGAACGCGGTACCTGGTTGTGACCAGGAGGGAGCTTCCCTACGAACAACGGCCAGGTACCGTTTGACGATCGTATGGTCATGAAACTGGCGAACAACGTGACGACGCGCGCGTTCTGTGCGAGCCAGAGCGACTATACCCGACGTATCTTTGTCTATACGATGCAACAGGCAGGGACGGGCTAGTAAACCCTCCTCTCTCCACTGCTTCTCAATACGCCTTTCGCGGAGCATCGTCCGTTTGTGTGGTGGAGCGCCCGCCCACTCCGGTTCATCTGGTAGAACTGGAGGTTGCCAATCGTCCGGACCCTGTAGCGCAAGATGAGCCAGAAGAGCATCCCACATCGTTCCATCCGCATTCTTATAGGTGGGATGGATAACCAACCCCGCTGGTTTGTTCACAATGATCAGGTGATGATCCTGGTAGATAATGGGTATTTCAGTTGGTTTCATGCTGAGAGTATATGGGTGAATAATAGCCGACGTCAATAGAACATCCTTTACGATGGAATAACCATCATATGTTAGAATAGGAAGAGCTACTGACGTTACCTTGTTCCATGCGGGAGTGACATTGCGATGGAGATTCTCCTCAAAGAAGCAAAAAGTATACTGACACCCCAGCGGAATGGCTTCCTGGCTGCCAGTCCCTACCCCTTTACTCATTCACTCTCAGGATATGTGGGATGCGGTTTTGGGCAGACAACCTGCGGCCTGTATTGTTATGCGCAATATCTGCCCAACTGGCATTTTCGCGGTTTTACAGCCGAGTGGGGCCATGCTGTCCAGGTGAAAACGAATGCGCCACAGTTGCTGGCGCAGACGCTCCGCGCTATGAAGCCGCAGACACGCCAGAAATTGCGTATCTTCATGAGCAGTACTACGGATCCCTACCAGCCTATTGAGCGCCAGCACCAGATCACACGACAATGCCTGGAAGTCTTTGCCGATTATGACGATCTCGATTTGCTCGTCGTCCAGACCCGCTCGTCACTGGCCGCACGTGACTTTTCATTATTGCAGCAGATTCCCTATGCCTGGCTATCAGTCAGCATTGAGACAGATGACGAGGCCTATCTCAAACACCTCAAGGGAGGCCCCACACTGGAGAAGCGCTGGGAATTGGTGCGAGCAGCTTGCCTAAGTGGTATTCCTACGCAGATCACGGTCAGCCCTTGCCTTCCTTATACCGGAGTTGAAGATTTTGGCCAACGGCTACTTCAAAGTGGCGCCCAGCGCCTGATTGTCGATTCAGTGACAGACGGGGATGGCTCGGGTGGCCAACGTACCTCTCATAGCCCATTCGCAAAGGTCGAGCCAGCCTGGAAGCATACATCACACGCCCATCTACTCTATCACTACCTTCAGGAACATGCGCATGGGTCAGATATACGGATTGGGTGGAGTATTGAAGGATTTTGCGGGATACCGCTTCGTCACTTTGTTGGAGAGCCAGTGAGACTAGAAGCTATGTAGCCTGATCTGAGCGCTTTTTTGATATTCCATGGCTATAAGAAATATGTTATGGTATACTTTTTTACGATGCCCTCTTGATTACACAGCTTTGTTGCGGAGGCTTCTATGGACACGATCCCCCAACCCACTGACCCACGTTTACAGCAGGTTCTCAATTTCCCATTGGTTAACGGCATCTTTGGGAGGCGTTCGCGGCGCTTCGGATTTGGCATGTCTATTCCCGGTGGACCTCTTGCCTTTACCTCGCACAATGAACCACTGCCGCTCTGTGACCTCGAACTGGCGCTGCTTGTGAGCGCCGCAACTGGAGTAACTGGCTGGAACTTTGGCATTCCCTACACTTTGAACCAGAGTGAGCATCTGAGCAACTATAGTCTGCGCCTGACGGGTCGGACTGTTCCCTCGGCCGCCTCGATCTGCACTTCGGAATTGTTTTATACGGATGACTCAGGCATTTATGTTGTCCGTACCAGGGACATTACGCCGGAAAAGTTGCGCGAATTTGACAAGGGCGATGATGTTGCTCGTATCATTGGAATCTCTCAGGCCGCTACCATACAGTTGAGTGAAGAGCGCCTCTCGCTGCCACCTGAACCCCCGCATTATGACGAACACAATGTGTGGAATAGCAATCGGCCTGGCTCAACACTTTTCATGCCTGTCGGTGACGTGGGGCAGCAGTTATTGGCGTTCCTGGCCATGTATGTCTCCAACGGCTATACTCTATACGACGATGATAGGGGATGCATGGGCGGCAACCTGGAACCTTACATCCAGGCAGGGGTGATCAGCGATGCGCCACAAATGCGCTTTGCCCTCTCCCACATCGAGCAGGCCGCTTACGCGACAACGGCAATGGAGTTGTCGACAATCTGCCAGAATATTGTGTTGATGATGCAGGCAATCGGGCTTGGTGGCTGGATGTACAGCGGCATTTTTCCATACTCAGTCCTGGGAGCTTTTGCCGATGAAGGCATTAGCGGCCTGGGTTTCCGCTTTACCAGAAGTGAAGAATGGGTGTTACCAAACCCCGTAGGGCTTGATGGTATCTACGAGTCGCTATGTCCTCCTTACGTGACTGATATGTACGAGGCAGCCCAAAAGCTGGCGGAACAAAAATTTGGCAACAGCGGTACTTACGATCCCGCCACAGGTGGACCTTTCCGTAAAAGCAGTGAAATAAAAGCAACGGCCCTCCCCTATTCACAGGAGCAGATTGACTGTATAGGCGAGATGGCACAGTACATTTACACAACCTATGGGCGCTTTCCTGCCCGTTTTCCGACCATACTGATGCGTATCTATGCACAAGCACATCATCTCGAATTGGAGTTTTACGACCGCTTTTTTGCTGAGGGAGCGTATCTACAAACACACGCCGAGCATATGAAACTGTGGCACCCTTGATAAAAACTTCTAGCATAGCCAGATGCCGGAGGAAGCAGTAAGCAATTCAGAGCCATATGCTTCCCCCGCATTCGATTATCCCCCTCTTTTCAGCTATGTTACAATGGTAGGGCGTGATTTCAGAGAGCAATCCATCAAACGATCTGAGAGGTATTAGTATGGAGTATATACACTATCTTAGTGAGCCGGAGTTACGGGATCCCGTGGTTATTGCGGCCCTTGGTGGATGGAATGACGCCGCCGACGCGGCAACCACGGCGATCAAATTTCTCATTGATCGTTGGAAACCCGTCAAATTCGCGGAAATTGATATCGAGGATTTCTTTGTTTTTACTGAGACCCGGCCAACCATCAAGTATGTAGATGGCATACAGCGCACTATTATTTGGCCGAGCTGCCAGTTTTTATCACACCAGACACCTGAACTGAGCCATGATATTATCCTGTATCTAGGCTCAGAGCCACAACTGAAATGGAAGACGTTCAGTCAATGTTTCCTCGACGTTTGTAAAAAGTTCAATGCATCAGAGGTGGTATTGCTTGGGGCATTGCTCGCCGATGTACCGCACTCAATTGCTGTCCCGATTACCGGGACTTCATCCAACGCCGATTTGAAGGAACGACTCAAAGAAATGGATATCCATAGTTCGCGCTACGAAGGACCAACTGGAATGATCGGAGTATTACAGGACATCTTACGACGCGCGGATATTCCTGCGGCAAGCATCTGGGCAGCGGCGCCACATTACCTGGCAGCCACGCCAAACATCAAGGTCACCTCTGCATTACTCACCTATCTTAACACCTTTATGTCCTTTGGATTAGATTTAAGCGATATTCAGTCAGATGCCATACGTTTCGAAGAACAAATCAGCACACTAGTTGCGAGGGATCCAGAGGCCAGCGCTTATGTGCGTAAACTAGAAGAGCAAGCGACCAGTTCGGCTCAAGAAGATGATGAAGACGAGAACGACGAGTCATCTTTCAATCCCAATCCTGACACAGCTGTGGGAACGGGTCCATTGCCAAGCGCCGAATCTCTGATTCGTGGCGTTGAGGAACTGCTGCGAAAACAGCGAGAGAACGGTGAGCATAAACCAACTGATGAAGAGGAGAATGAATAGCTCGTTTGTCGCGCGCCCGAGCATCTTTAGAGGTGCCCGGACGCATTTCGCGGTACGTTAGTGCAGCAAGACACTGACCAGGGTGGACATAAGCATTACGACAACGGCCAAACCACCAGGACAAACCAATAATCCCTTGCGGGCATAGCGAGAAGATTCAGCCTCTTCGACTGCACTCATAGCTAGTTGATCACCACTTTCTTCCTCAACAACATATTCATCTTCAAATGCCCGATAGCGTTGTGCGCTAATCAATCTTTGCTTTCCAAAGACACCCTGTTTATTAAGGTAGCAGCTCAGGCTCACACCGCCGATTATCAGCCCACTTATGATCCCTATTGTTAAGAAAAATGGAAGCATACTGCATAATCCTTTTTATACGGGCTCCACTTCGGCCCCATCAAGTAACATACATCACACTACTTAAGTGAGACGTATCTCAGATATCTATCTAAAATTCAGCTTTCTGGTTTCTTTACCAATAAATACGTTCTGGGGTACGAGAGTGGAGACATATTGCTGTACCAGGGTCTTTCATGTCTTCAGTTGCCGTGCCTGTAACAAGTTGTATGGCTCAGAATAAGAGGACAGCCCTCAGGAGGAACGAAATACACCGCTCCAGCCTGAGGGCTGTCCTCTTATACTACTTTACAGCACTACGGTTACCTTGCGCTGTTTACCCCCTCTTAAGAAACTAATGGTTAATTTTTCTCCGAAGTGGTGGCGTCGTACAATACGCTGCAGGTCACGAGGCTCCGTCACAAATTCATCGGCGGCAGCAAGGATGATGTCCATGCGCTTGAGTTCAGCGCGGTCGGCAGGGCCATCACGGCGAATCTCCAGCAGTTCCATACCGAATTGTTGCCTCAAGTTGAGACTTTTTTGCAGTGCAGGATCAACTTTCACACGCATGCCGCCGACGCCAAGTGATACTCCCTCGGGTTTTGCTTCACGTTTCCTGGTGATCTTGGCGATAGTTGCTTTCACGGTATCCAGGGGCACAGAGAAGCCGAGGCCTTGTGCCAAAGGCATCATTGCTGTAGTGATTCCCACGACGCGCCCAGCGCTATCGACAAGGGGACCGCCCGAATTACCAGGGTTGATGGAAGTATCGGTTTGTATCAAATTGGTCATTTTGCGAGACCCAGGAATATCCAGGTCACGTCCCAAAGCGCTGACCACCCCGGCGGTCACCGTCCAGTTAAGACCGTAAGGATTGCCGACGGCTAAGACGAGCTGGCCGACGCGCAAGGGGACACGTCCAAGCTCAGCTACGGGAAGATGGTCAGCACCGATACGCAGCACAGCTACATCTACATCCGGGTCGCTGCCAACGAGGCCGGCATCAAATTTCCGTCCGTCAGCCAGTGTTACCTGGATACGTTTGGCGCGGGAAACAACATGAGCATTCGTCAAAATTTGGCCATCTGAGGCAAAGAGGAAACCGGAGCCGAGGCCGCCGCCAAACGCAGGGACATTGAATGGACCAACACGCTGACTATCTCGTTCTATATCAATGCGGACTACCGCAGGACCAACACGTTCCGCCGCCGTGGTCACTGCATGAGAATAGGCATCCAGAGCCTGTGCATCATTCTCTTGTGTACTCATCAGTACTGTACTTTCCAGTGGAACCAGCTCAATGCTACGTGCGTGCGAGGCAACGACTCAATGAGATTGATATATATTGTATCACATCCGCACAAAAACCGCTACTTTTGTGTCGCTTTCCAGCTTGCCACATGGCTTTTCATGCGCCTCTACGCCTATGTGGACCAGAATTATTGTGCGCTACTTTTCGCTTCTAAACGCGAGAAATCGCCTGTAGTGATGTCAATTGTGGGCACTCAAGATGATACAATAAAAAAAGCCGCATCGAGAGTGCACTAACATGTGATCTTGAAACCACAAAGGAAATACCTATGAAACCTGACCTCCTCGCCAAATATCCATCCTCAGAGCAAGCCATAACCCACCCGAATTATGACTACATCTACATCTCCCCTCACCTGGATGACGTGCCACTCTCATGCGGTGGCACAATTTGTGGCCAGAAAGCTCAAGGACTCACCATCCTGGTCGTGACATTATTTGCGGGCGAGCCTCAACTGCCTTTCTCTCCTTTCGCGCAGTCGGTTCATCGCACTTGGCACGCACCGGAAGATAGGCCTTACCAGGTACGCAAGGAGGAAGAAAGGATAGCGATGGCAATGTTGGGAGTGGATTACCTCTGGCTAGATTGGTTTGAAATACTGTATCGCGACCCTGAGCTATCTGAGGCAAGTGATCTCTTCTCTGAACCTGACACATTGGCTGTACATCCTGGCGATGTCTCTCTCTTCGCAACACTTTGTTCCTGGCTTGCCGACGTATCCCGGACCTATTCACGAGTTCAGATGGTTGTACCGCTGGGTCTTGGCTTGCATCGTGACCATAGACTTGTGTTCCAGGCGGCCCTCAATGTGCTTGATCGCCATCACCTGCTCTTCTTTGAGGATTTTCCCTACGCTACGTATTATTCCGGCGATGAGCTTATGGAGTATGTGAAGCCATATAACATGATACCGATTGAGGTAGATATTTCCGGGTGCTTAGAGCAGCGGATCGCTGTTTCCGAGGCGTATCAATCGCAAATTCCGACATTCTATTATGCCGCTCCCAGCTTTCGAGATATCATTCGGGAATATACTCTGGCGGCGGGCGAACAACAGCGCTTTGTCGAGCGTTATTGGAAAATCCCTTCATGAATCCAACATAAGGAGCAGGTATGGCTGATATTGTACCCTATTTAGAGCGTATCCGCGCTCGCTTTGAGCAGCCTGAAACGCGAACAGCATTTCAGGGTTTTGCCAGAACTATTCAGTTCATTTTTACTGATCTCCAACGGAGCTTTGCGCTGAGTATTGCTCAAGATGGACGTGCGACATTGACCGAAGAGACAGTTCCACAGCCGGATATCAATGTCACGACCAGCAGCGACACGCTGGCCGGGATCCTTGACCGGACGGTAAATCCAGAACTAGCTTTCATCACCCGTAAGCTCAAGGCCTCCGGCAAAATGGAGGACCTCTTGAAATTGCAGAAACTGCTCTGAGGATTGGCACCAGGCCCTTCTGCCGGATCGCGTACCAAAGGAGCAGCGCGGCGAGGCACCAGGGTATATGGGCTGATGACCATTCTTGGCAACATCGGCAGCCTGGTCTTGGCGGCATGGCTGCTCGGTCAGGTCAGCCTGACTTCCATAGGAGGTGATGTCATACGGCCTCATTCGTATTCGTCATTGCTCCCGGCAGTTTTCCCCTCTGGATTCTGGGCATGCTCTTCGGCAGTCGAACGCTACGCGCCCCAGGCAATGGATCGTGTGTTTATCAGTGCACTATCACCTACTGCACATAATAGCGGCCCTTCCACATAGCGCCCTTTTTCCGGTAATGCCATCGGATCGAGTTTAGTAGGAACAGGCATTCAAGCATTATGGAGATCGGATGCAGTAGACTGAGCAACACCAACAGGGCGCGCTGAGAACGGGCGCAGGCCAGGGTCAGCAGTATCCACATCAATACAGCAAGTGTATAGCTACCGAGCGAGAATAGCACGGCGAGTGGGGCAAGCGGGACAAATAGCGATGCCAGTGCAAGCAGAGGTGGTGCCACAAAAAGCGCCAGGTCGAGCATGATAATTGCCGATGCAGCCAGGAGTGTATCGTTGTAAAAAGCGAAGAACGTTCTTGAGAACCCGGCCCAAAGTTCAGCGAAGGAATCGTACATGTAGCAGCTCACCAGGTCTTGCCCATCCACATAGGCCATACGATACCCGGCTGCTTTGACCTTACGAGCTAGCGCATTGTCTTCCAGGATAGAGGTCTTCACCGCTTTGTGGCCGCCTATCTCCTCATAGACTGAGCGCTGAAAGCAGAGCAACGGCCCGTTGGCTACAGCTAGAATTGGCTCTGGTCTGTGCCTCACAAGCACCAGTGGCAAGAGTGTGAAGACCTTAAAATAGAGCAATGGAATAGCAAGGCGCTCTCCTAGCCCACGGAGGATATAGTGGGGATGCGCTGTGAGGAATTGGACGCCGAGATCATGCAGCCCTTGAATAACTGCACTAACCATCTGTGGCGCATGAACCGAGTCGGCGTCGGTAAAGAGCAAATAATCGCCCTGAGCGTACTGTGTTAACTGATAGCAGGCAAAGTTTTTTCCAGTCCAGCCATCTGGTAAGGATTCACCATGCAGTAAATACAAGCGACTCTTCTGTTCAGGCGGCAGTTCGTCAATAATCTGCTGTACAATAGTTGGCGTTTCATCGGTACTCTGGTCATCAAGAACCAGCACTTCCAGTTTTTCATATCTCTGTCCTATCAGCGAACGCACACACTCCTCTATATGATCTGCCTCATTACGTGCCGGTACGAGAATGGAAACCATTGGGCAAGTGCCGAGTTTTCTTTGCAAGTCTTCGCCTGTAGCAGACGTGAGTCGATCAAAGACAAGGAGGTTAAGAAGGAGGTTAATGAATAGTACAAATACAGAGCCGAATAGAATGCCTGAGATTGTACTAAGATACATGGGGCCTACTCCGCAGTGAAAGCTCTGGCATTTACAGAACGTGAGTTCGGGAATGGCAAAATTTTTGCGGCGTTTTATCCCCTCTTCGCGTGTTTCGATGTCAGCAGCGATGTCATTGAGTAGCAGAGAACGTGTAAAGTGGCTTCAAAAGCCATTCCAATTGATCTCTTTGGTGATATGTATTGTATCACGCCCTGCAAAAAACCGCTACAGTTGTCACTCCCTCGCCCCTTTACACGACCAGTGAATTATTGAGAAGCCATACACCATCAAACGTGATTTCTTCGCACTTGCTAAAACAGTTGAAACTCTGTAACAGTGAGCCACCCCGACTCAAACTTGTCTGAAACACCTGATACTCTTGATACTCTGTAACAGTGAGCCACCACTCATCCACGTCCGATAGGCGCCCCAATTACCTTCGTACCTCCCAAGTGGAACAAGGAGAAGTC
>JBGQJX010000099.1:0-11258 GCA_041499255.1 Ktedonobacteraceae bacterium
ACCATGCTATAAATCCTCTTCCCAGGCCAGTCCGTCCATAGTAGGGGCGATGCCTTGTGCTCGCCCATTCGCACCAACTTAAGCGGTGGTGCACCATTTCCAACTCGATCGCCAGGATCGTCCCTCCGACATGATGAGCGCTTCACGGCCATGAATCAGCGTTGGGAGCCGCCCCGTAGTATAGTAGGGTTGACCCTCGCGGTCAACCTGGCCGCGGCGCGAGGCTTGACTTGGGTTCATGCGCCGCGTTGTAGTAGATCTAATACGCAAAATGATAGCACCTCTGGCGTCCATCCCAATATAAATGTAAATGTGGTCAAACCGGACTACTGATCTCCTCTCTATTTTCATTGCAAAGGAATGAGAGCGAACCATCATCAGTATATTCGGACAAAGCACAGGAGGAACGATGACAAGCTCTTGGACAGGGTTGGTCAACCAACCCACATTTCACACAAGTACGATGATCCTGCTGACAGATGGTAGGGTAATGGCACAGGAAGAAGCGACGCCGCACTGGCACGCGTTAACGCCCGACAGTGCGGGAAGCTATCTCAATGGGACATGGTCACCATTGGCAGATATGAGCTTCTGGAGGCGATACTATGCCTCAGGAGTGCTCAAAGATGGGCGAGTCATCCTTATTGGCGGTGAGCAAAGTGGCGCTGGTCTTGACACCAATATGGGTGAAATCTATGATCCTGTTTCAGACACCTGGAGTCCAATCCCTTCCCCTCCAGGCTGGTCGCAGGTGGGTGACGCGAGCTGTTGTGTCTTACCTGATGGTCGATTTATGATCGGGGCAGGGCCTCTAAAGACTCCCTGGTGCGCCATATATGATCCGTCAACCAACTCATGGTCACCGGCTGCGAACAAGGCCGTCACATCGAGTGAAGAGACGTGGATTTTATTGCCGGATCATACGATCCTGACGGTACAATGCTGGGCTCCCTATCAAACCGAGAAGTACATCATTTCATCCAACACCTGGAAGAATGAGGGGGCATTGCCCGTCACGCTGGTTGATCCGGTGATGCATGAAATCGGGCCAGGCATGTTGATGTACGACGGCAAGGTCATCTTCTTTGGCGCGGCGAATAGCAAGAGCTTCGGCAAGACGGCCATTTATAAACCACCAGCCAGCCCGACCGGGACAGGTACATGGACGGCTGGACCGGACATCCCCAAAGTGGGTGGTCAAACAGTAGTGTGCAACGACTGCTCCGCTAGCTTGTTACCAAACGGCAAAGTGCTGTTTGCGGCAGCCCCTTACCAATTCAATAACTGGGGATCTCCGATCCTGTTTTTTGAATACGACCCCGCCAGTAACACCATTTCTCAAGCATCAACGCCGCCGAATAATGCGTCGCAGTTGTACTGGAACCGGTTCATCCTGTTGCCGACCGGACAAGTGTTGTTTAGTCCAAGCTCGAATAATGTGCAATGCTATACGCCTGATAGTGGTCCAGAAGAAGGATGGAGGCCTACGATCTCCGCGGTCATCCCATATAGCACAGGCTATTACCTATTGAAGGGCACCCAACTCAACGGTCTGTCCCAGGCAAACATCTATGGCGATGACTGTTACGCCTCTACGAACTATCCTCTCGTTCGGCTGCGAAACGCGCTGACTAACAACGTCTATTACTGCCGGACATACGATTTCAGCACTATGGGCGTGGCAACAGGCCCGTCGCTGCAATCGGTTCGTTTCAACGCGCAAAACGTTCCGTACGGGCATTATGACTTGTGCGTCATTGCGAACGGCATCAGTTCTCATTGTATCAGTTTCTGCCATCACCGGCCGAAGAAGTCCTGCGGCTGTGACACCAGGAGCAAATGTGGACACGAAGGATACGGCAGGGAAGTCTGCGAAGATCCGTGCTGCTGCGAGGAGTCGGTGATCGATCCAGAAATCGTAGAACTCAAGCAGCAGTTGAAAAGATTACAAAGCAGCCTATACCGGGTCGCGTCACTAATCAAAATAGAAGAGCCGCTTCGAGAGGCAAAAGAAACCAGGAAAAAAGAAGAAATCGAGCAAGAAGAAGAAAAAACTGAGGAGGATGGGAAGGATAGGAAGTCGAAGAGGAAATGATCGCATAGAAATGAAGTGGCAACCCTCGCGGTTGCCATGTGCCACCCTAACCCTTGCGGTTGCCATGTCCCAAAACAACCCCTTCTTCACCCCGCAAAAAGAAAGATTAAGGCAAGGTACAATACGTCTGAATGGTGCTTGACAGTTTGAACCGTCCCATCCTGTCACCCCATTCACTACGTTCAGGGCAGAGCTTCTGAGCGAAGCGAAGGGTCGGTCGCGCTGGGCAAGGAAGCAGTGAGATGCTTCCCGGGTTGTCACCCTGAGCGAAGCGAAGGGTCTCTCTCCTTTCCGAGCGCAAAGGTGCATGATGACCCGGTAGACGCTTGTCACCCTGAGCCGCAGCGAAGGGTCTCTCTCCTTGGCCCTGGAGATGCTTCGCGGAGTTTACACTGAGCGTAGCGAATGTGCTCAGCATGACAGGGCCGGACCTTTCTGTTGAAGAGGAACTCTCAAGTTCATTTGAACCTTGCATAAGAGCAACACTAATCATCCAGGAGCCAGAATGACCATCAACACCAGCATTTACACCAACACCACCAACAAACTTCAAAATAAACTCCACAATTCCAAAATAATAGCGCGCGCAATGCGCGCTATTTTTCCAAAATACCGCGCACACCTGAAACACTTGAAACACTAGAGCCGCAGCCATAAGATCTAGAACCGTTACCGCTATTCTATAGCCCCCACCTGTGATACAATACCAGAGATTGAAAATGCAAGTAAGCGCGACGAAGGTCACGCCTCATATAATATCTGCAAAAATCCGCTGGAGATAGGTGATGATGATGGAACACACAGATTTGTTGGCTGGACTCAACGAGCCGCAAAAGAGAGCCGTGACAACCACGGAGGGGCCCCTGCTCATTCTGGCGGGACCAGGGAGCGGCAAGACCCGCGTCATCACTCACCGCATGGCCTACCTCGTACAGCATGAGCACGTCTCACCCTGGCGCATCCTCGGCGTTACCTTTACCAACAAAGCCGCCAAGGAGATGCGCGAGCGCCTGGAGAAACTGGTGGGTGTCAACGAGTCCAAAGAGATGACCATCGGCACCTTCCATGCCATCTGCGCTCGTATCCTGCGCATTGAAGCAGATCATCTCGCCCCCTTAGGACTCAATAAGTCTTTCGTCATCCTGGATACCGACGATCAGACCACGCTCATAAAACAAGCTGTAAGAGATTTGAATCTGGATGAAAAGCAGTATAAACCTGCTACCATGCAGGCGTTGATCTCGCGCGCCAAAAATGACCTGCTGGTGCCTGATCAAATGGCCGAGCAGGCGGCAAAATACATTGAAGAAGTGGCGGCGCGCGTCTACAAAGTCTATCAAAAACTGCTGCGCGCCAATAATAGCGTCGATTTTGATGATCTCCTGCTGCTCACCGAGCAATTGTGGCGGCGTGAAGGGGATGTCTTGCACCGCTACCAGTTGCGCTGGCAATATATCCACGTCGATGAGTTCCAGGATTGCAACCTGCCCCAATATAAGTTGATACGCTTGTTGGGCTATGGCACGAGCGATAGGCACGAGGGGCTGGGCAATGTCTGTGTCGTGGGCGACGATGACCAGATGATTTATAGCTGGCGTGGCGCTAGCTCCGCGAATGTACAGCAGTTCGAGCTGGACTTTCCGCGCACGAGGATCGTCATGTTGGAGCAGAATTATCGCTCCACTCAGTCCATACTCGACGCGGCCCAGAACGTAGTGCGGCGCAACAGGTCGCGCAAGGATAAGAAGCTCTGGACGGCATTAGGCACGGGCGAGAAAATCACCGTCTACGAGGCCTATAACGAAGAAGAGGAAGGTCTGTTCACCGCTCATGAAATCATGCGTTTGCTTGCGCGAGGAGAAATTGAGAAGCGTGGCGACGTGGCCGTGATGTATCGTACCAATGCCCAGTCGCGTGCCATCGAAGAACAATTCCTGCGCGCGAACATACCCTACAAGGTCATCGGCAGCCGCAAGTTCTATGAGCGCAAAGAGATCAAGGATATGGTGGCCTACCTGCGCCTGCTGCTGAATAATCAAGATGAGTTGAGCCTCAAACGTATCATCAATGTGCCTAACCGCAAGATCGGCCCGAAAACCGTCGGCGACCTGCAGCAGTGGGCGACAGAAAAAGGCGTGACGCTCTACCAGGCTATACAACAGGTGGAGCAGCATCCCACGCTGGGGAAAGCCGCCAAAAATGCCCTGGCTGAATTCGGTCGCTTGATGGCCGATCTCACCAATGCCCTGGATGAGCTGGCGCTGCCTGAACTGCTCGATAGAATCGCTGAGAAAAGCGGCTATGGGCCGGAACTGCGCGGCGAAGCCGGGACTGATTTGGATCGCTGGGCCAACGTGCTGGAATTGCGCCGTGTCGCCGAAGACTACTCCGAAATTGAAACACGTATCGCCCTTGAGCTGTTCCTGGAAAATGTCGCGCTGGTGGGCGGCGCGGATACGACGCAAACGGGCGAGAACGGCAAGCTGATCCAGGAAGAGAACAGCGACGCGGTAACCCTCATTACCCTGCACGCCGCCAAAGGACTGGAGTATCCCGTCGTCTTTATCGTCGGTATGGATGAAGGCTCGCTGCCCCATTCGCGCTCGGTAGACAAACCGGAACAACTGGAAGAGGAGCGGCGCCTGGCCTATGTTGGCTTTACTCGTGCTATGCGTCGCCTCTACCTGGTGCGCGCCTATCGCCGTTCTTTTTTCGGCGAGTCCCACCCGACCGAGCCATCGCGTTTCCTGGACGATATCCCATCGTCCTTGATAGCCAATCCCGCGACTCCTACGAGCACCAGTACACCCGCGACCGGTGGCACGCGCTCACAAATGGGCACGCGTACAACACAACGCCGCGGTACGAATTGGGATGACGACGATTACAACCAGGACCAGGGTTACTCGCGTGATATTGGACGCACGTTTGGTAGCGGCAAAAGCAACACCTATGGCGGGAAAAGCACCGCAAAGCCAGATCGTATCATCCCTCCAAGCTGGGCGCCCCGTACCGGCTCCCACTCATCGCCGACTGTGCCGCCATCAGCGCCCTCCGAAAAAAAAATGCCGCCACAGCCCGCGCCGAAGCCCGAAAAGCCGAAGGAGCAGCAGTACAAGCCAGGCGATAAGGTACGTCACGATAAATTCGGTGAGGGCGTCATCCTCAAAAGTGAGATGGAGCAGAACACCGAATTTGTAGAAGTACAGTTCAAGGGAAAAACAGGCAAAAAACGCTTAAGCCTGGACTTCGCCAGGTTGGAGAAAATATAACAAAATAATTCATGTTCTTTCCTGGTACTTTATCGTGTACCATAAAGTACCAGTGCCCCCAAAGCCTTCTCACGTTACGTTGATTTGTTTCAGCAAGGCAAATTCACAGACCATATTTGGGGAGGCTTTTTTCAATGTTTTCAGCGCGTATCCCTGTGGGACGTACACTCATCTTTTTGCTGCTTTTTCTAGCAAGCGCACTACTCTTTTCGGCCTGCTCGCTGCCCTGGCAGCATTCTAACCTCGCCCTGGCCAATGCTCCTAAACCCACGACACAGCAGTTGCTTACCTCATTACAGAAAAGCTTTCGCGGCGTGAGCGCATTCCATGTTGTGTTGAAGGTAGACAATCCCGGCCTGTCAGGGTCAGGCCAGGTACAAATTCGCGCTGCCAATGGCGATATCGTTATGCCTGATAAGATCAAGGCACAGGCCACCGTTATTCTCTCTGGCCAATCTGTCACGGTCAACCTTGTCAGCATCGGTGACAACCAGTTCATTACCGATCCCATAACAGGGCAGTGGCGTGTCATCAAAGGCGTGCTGGACCCCCGCACCCTCACAAACTCTGATACAGGCATTCTCTCTCTCATCAGCAAAATACAGAACGTCAGCCAGCCGGGCGATGATGTCGTGAATGGCGTGCCTTGCTGGCGCCTGACGGGTCAACTTGACGCCAAATACCTGGCATTTTTCACGGGCGGAGGCGTTCCAGCTGGTACCATGTTGCAGATGAGCACCTGTATAGGCAAAGCAGATTCACTGCCATACCAGGTGAAAGCGACGGGACAGGCCGCGGTCGGTGATACTACAGCGACAACTCGCACGTTCTTGATCTCAAACTACAATGAAAATGTGAGTATTACCGCCCCGCAAATATCATAATAGTTTCCTATGTAGTATATGTATTCGTAGCGTGTCATGACGGGTAGTTTGGGCGCAACGTTTTTTCATTGATCTTCCATCAAAGCGCCCTGCTTATACAGTTATTATCCATCTTTCATCAGGATCGGGGGGAAGATGTACACATTAGAAGATGACAAAGAGACAACTTCAAGCCTGCGCAAGCGAGATTTTCATAGCACCGCGCCGCCGCCAGATGGTTCTGGCGGCGCTGCTACCGGCGCTCTTCATCACCCATCGTTGAGTGCGCAGGTGACAAGTTCCTTCAAAAAGATCACCACGCCCGCCGGGCCGCAGGCGGGCGGCAAGGGCGTTGCCCTGGCAGCTCTGACTATGGCCTGCATTGGCGTCTTTTTTACAGCCATGGACCAGACAGTGGTAGTCACGGCGCTGCCGCCTATTGTAAACGACCTGAATATTGGAGCGACCAAACTGGATCACGCGGCCTGGATTATCAGCGCGTACCTGCTCGGTTTTGTCATTGCCATGCCGCTCATGGGGCGTGTCTCCGATATCTACGGGCGACGGCGTATCTTTTTGCTCTGCCTGGGCATTTTTGGCGTAGGCTCTATCCTCTGCGGCCTCGCCCCTGTCTTTGGCAATATGTGGGACCTGGGTTTTTTAAACGCTATAAACATTGATACTTCTTCTCCAGGACTGACCTGGCTGATTGCCGCGCGTTTTATCCAGGCGATTGGTGGCGGCGCGGTTGTGCCGGTGGCGATGGCCATCGCGGGCGATTTTTATGGAGAACAACGGCGCGGCCTGGCACTGGGTATCATAGGTGCCGTCACCGAGGCCGGTGGTGTTGTTGGCCCGCTCTATGGCGCGCTGATCGTGCAGCAATTTGGCTGGCAATATATCTTCTATCTCAATATCCCTATCGTTATTGGCTTGATGATTGCGGCCTGGCGATTGATACCCGGCGGGACGCGCCTGCGCGAAGGCATCGACTGGGTTGGTACGGTTTTACTCGGGTTAGCGCTGACCTGCCTGAGCCTCGGCCTGGCACAGCAGGGCACCGACCTGGGACCAACCCCCGCTAACGCCCCCGCGCCACAAAATAACCCTATCGCCATTGGCCTTGCCCTTGTTCTCCTGGTAGCCTTCGTACTGGTTGAGCGAAAAGTGCGCTGGCCGGTTGTAGACTTATCGCTTTTCAAACGCCTTCCCTTTGGCGCGACGTCGCTGGTGAGCCTCTTTGTAGGGGCCGCGCTGATTATCGCGATGGCCGACATTCCTATCTTTGTCGATACCGTACTACAGCGTCCGGTGCTTGATAGCGGACTCGCGCTGCTCCGCCTCACCGCCATGATACCGCTTGGAGCATTGTTGGGTGGCTGGCTCTGTGGCCGCATAACCTGCCGTTTCACCGGTGTGCTGGGGCTACTCTTTACGGCTACCGGCTTCTACCTGATGAGCCGCTGGCCCATCCACGTCGACTGGAATCAGATCACTATCAGCACGGTCACGACCGGTTTTGGTTTTGGGCTGGTGATCGCCCCGATTGGCACGACGGCGATCAATGCCGTAAGGGCCAGGCAGGCAGGTATGAGTTCCGCCATCGTCACCTCGCTGCGTATGGTGGGCATGATGCTGGGGTTGGCCGCTTTGACCTCCTGGGCATTGGCCTACTTCAAACAACTGGTCTCGACCTATCCTTCGCTTCCCCTCACGGCGACGACTGCACAGTTCGCTGATTGGTCCAGGGGTTATGCCACACACATTATTCAATCTGCGCACGCCGTCTACAGTGCCGTATTCCTCACTGCCATGGCGCTCTGCTTGATTGCCATTATTCCCGCCCTCTTCTTGTGGGGACGCAAGGCGGTGGTTGAGCAGCTTGTGCCGGATAGCCATACTGTGCCTGCTCCCGATCCGCACGAAGCCGAAACCGTGGTAATTGCGGGCGCCGCTGCGACAGGCGTCTCGCTGGCGGCTGCTGATGTTTTGAAAGACCCTGCGCCACCTACAGAACTGGCTCAGCCACCACTGCCGCCAATCAATGACAATGGCGGCAATGGCGGGAACAATGGACGCAACCCCAGGAAAAGGCGGCGTTTAATTATCGCGGCGGCAAGTCTGCTGTTGGTCGTGTTACTGGTCGTGGCAGGAATATTCGCGGCCTTTCTGTGGCAGACACCCGCTTCGCCTGCCACTTCAGCGCATCCAATGAACCCGGCCACTGGGACGGCCACCGCAACGCCCATTTCTGGCCCGCGTATGATTCAACTTGCCCTCGATCAGACGGCGCTCACAACAATCTTTGTCACGCAAATGGGCTTGAAACAGGGCGCATTGACCGACATGAAGGTCATCCCTACTCCCGGAGATGGAATGGTCATGAGCTTGAATTTGCACATTGACGCGAACGGTATTCACCGGGTCATGCCCGTTGAAATGGATAGCGTCCTTGGCATCGATAAGCAGCAAAACATTCAATTACATGTGCTGCACCTTAAACGCGACGGCATAGACGCGGGCCCGGCGGCAGCCGCGAGCATGGGACAGGCCTTGAACCAGCTGTTGATTAGCTCGCTTATGCCGGCGCTGCACGGTCAATTCAAGGGTGTGAAGCTCATCTCTGTGCATACCAGTAAGTCAATCGGGTGTGCCAACGGCACTGAAATGTTTGTGCTCCTGATCCAGGCCCCTCCCATCGAGGGCATAGCCGCGCAGCCAACGCCGGTACCGTTCTGCTTCAAAGGTCCGATCGATCTCAATAAACTGTTACCGCAATAAAAGGGTTACACGAGGAGACGAAAATAGATGAGACATACGAAAAACATGCGCTATGCGCAGGCCGGTTGGGCCATATTGCTGACCGCCCTCATGCTGAGCCTGCTGGTGACGCCGGTAAGCGCGGCGAGCAGCACAGCCAGGCATGCAGCACGACGCGTAGACACTGTCACATACGTGGGCGCAAAAATCTACCTTGCGACGAGTACCCTATCATCGCTCTTCCAGAGTCGTATCGAACAGCAAGCGCCCGCGGCGTTCAACAGCACTATCAACAATCTGGTGAGTACACTGCCGAAGCAAGATCAAAGTTGGGTGCTGCAAATGGCAACCACGCTTATCCAGCCCTCGGCGATGTTAACCAGGCTTACGCCCGAGACAAATGGGCTGGCAACGTCATTGCGTATCAGCCTCTATCCAGGTGACCCGCACCCAATTAACACCAGCATGCTGGTGAGCTTGAATGTGCTTGATTCTTCAACAGTACAGGTCAGCGCGCAGCCGATCAAAGGTAGTCCAGCGCTGGTCAGTGGGCCTATCGCAACCTTCAACATACCTCTCGGTCAGCTTAACAGTATCAATATGACTCCCACCTGTGGCGATGCTGCCCTGGTGGTAAAACTGCAATTCCCTGTCGCTCTGGGACATGCGCAACCGCGAGTACAGCAAAACGCCGCGTTGAACGCCTTCACCAGTTTGAATACCCATAGTCAGGAGCTTAGCCAATCCAATCCGGACGTAACACATAGCACGCCGTCGACAAGTACGAGCGCGTACATAGAACTACCGGCTTCATCGCTGGCCTCGATGGGCAATAGCGTCGGAAACCTGCCCATCAATAGCAATACGACCGCAAAAAATGTCAACATTCGCGTGCGAGGCAGTAACCTGGTCATCAACGCGGATATATACGACTCATTCTGGGGCAAGGTTGGCACGGCCACAACGACGGTAGCGCCAACAGCGGCTGGAGGAAGCCTGGCAGTGAAGGTGTTGAGTACGACCATTACCGTCTTAGATATCTTCACGTTCCCATATGACAGCTACAATCAGCAGATCCAGCAAACCCTGAATTCGAAGCTCAATGGTGCTCTAGCAGGCAAGTTTAACGTGACACGTGCAGCAATTGGCCCCAACGCACAACTCCCCTGCGCCGCGAGCGATAGCCTCGTGCTGACAGGAAGCGCGAGTTTGGGATAAGAAAATGTAGGGGCGACCCTTGCGGTCGCCCTGGACTTAGTACTAACCCCCATTGCTTTTTCCACGTTTTAGGTGTATATAGGGTTCAGCAAACCACTCTATGTAATAAGGAGAGGCCCCCTATGATGCCTACCGTCGAAAAAGCTGCCGGTAAGCTTTCCCTCGTCAAACTCGAATACCACCCCACCATCCATGACATGCCCACCGAGGAACGACCGCGCGAGCGACTGCAACACTATGGTCCCAAGGCACTCTCAACAGCGGAATTGCTGGCTATTATCTTGCGCACCGGCACATCGCGCGACAATGTGATCGAGTTAGCCGGCAAGTTACTGGCGAAATACGGCGGTCTCAGCGGCCTGATGCGTGCGGAATTTAGCGAACTATGTACTGAGCATGGACTGGGAGAAGCCAAAGCCTCACAACTGAAGGCTGCCCTGGAGATGGGTCGGCGGCTGGGTATGCTGCAAGATAATGATAAATATCAAATAAAATCTCCTGCTGACGCGGCCAACCTTGTCATGCCGGAGATGATGTACCTGGATCATGAGCAAATGCGTATTTTAGTGCTGGATACGAAAAACCAGGTCATGGAGAATTTCAGTCGCTACCAGGGCACGGTCAACAGCTCGGTCCTGCGCGCAGCGGAAATATATCGCCAGGCCATTATTCGCAACTGTCCCGCCGTAATCATCTGCCACAACCATCCCAGTGGAGACCCGACGCCCTCGCCTGAGGATATCCAGGTTACCGAGCAGTTGGTTGAGGCAGGGAAACTTCTAGATATTGAGCTGGTGGATCACCTTGTCATTGGGAGCCACCGCTTTGTGAGTTTGAAAGAGAGATTGCGCTGGTGAGCGCCACAAAAGATGAAGGAGGCCAGGTGGTTCAGCACCGTCTGGCCCCTTCCGGCTATACTTCCTGTGCCTGCGCCGCTGCGACCTTCTCGATCTTCCGTCTCTTCGGCCGCTCGTGGCCATTGGCAGCCTCTTTATCTTTCGCCGCCCGGTCCTGCTTTGCGGGTTCAATCGCGGCATCAAGCACCTGGCG
>JBGQJX010000100.1:0-11225 GCA_041499255.1 Ktedonobacteraceae bacterium
CGTGGTGTTCCTGCTGTGCATGTTGAACACCTGCGCAAAGCATATGGTCGTCTTGTCGCGGTCAACGATGTCAGTTTTGTCATGCACTGCGGAGAGGCCTTTGGTTTCTTGGGGCCAAACGGTGCCGGTAAGAGTACGATCGTCAAAATATTGACCGGGCTGGTTGCTCCTTCGGGGGGCAGCGTACAAGTGCTGGGATATCCCGTCAGCCACCTTGAGATGCGCAAGCGTATTGGTTACCTGCCTGAACTGCCCAATTTTCACAAATGGCTGCGCGCGCAGGAGTTTTTGCAATTTCACGGGCGGTTATACGGCTTACGCGGTGCTCCATTGCTGAAACGCTGTACTGAGTTATTGGAACTGGTCGGACTGGCCGGTTGTGAGCGGCAGAAATTGGGCACTTTCTCCAAAGGAATGTTACAACGGATTGGGCTGGCACAGGCTTTGCTGAATCAGCCAGAGCTGCTGATTCTTGACGAACCGACCTCTGGACTTGACCCTCTCGGGCAGAGAGATATGCGCAATCTCATACTACGACTGAAAACGGAGGGTATCAGCATCTTCCTCAATTCGCACCAGTTAGGTGATGTAGAGCTTATCTGCGACCGCGTGGCAATCATCCACCGTGGTCAACTCTTGAAGATTGGCCCTCCTGCTACGCTCTTCGATGAACCACTGGTCTTAGAGGTACGCGTCAATGCCGTGAGCCAGGATCTGCTGCGGCGAGTTGGAGCTGCTTCACTGGCGGTACAGCGAGACGAAGCCGATCCGCTGCGTCTACTTGTCGAGGTGCAAAACGATGAACAAGCGGCAGATGTCGCCGCCGCCGTTCATATGAGTGGAACACGCCTCTTTACCATGCAACCACGCCGTCGCACACTTGAGCAACTCTTTTTGCGCACTATCGAATCATCGGAGCATTAAGGACCAACCAGGGAGGGGAATATACACCATGGGATGGTTATTGATCACCCGTTTTACCATGCAAGAGGCTATACGCCGCCGCCTCTTTCTCACTATGGCTATTCTTACTATATTAATGCTGGTTTTATTCGGCCTGCTGATTCATGCAGCAGTTAGCCGGATGCAGGAAAATCAAGTCGCCAATGGCATGGATCCAACTCAGCCAACACTCTATGCAGGTATCGCCATCACTATTCTTTCCATGTGGCTGGTCTATTTAGTCATCAGCACTATGACTATCTTCTTGACCATTAGTATGATCTCTGGTGAGGTCGAGGCCGGGACCTTTGTAGTCATAGTTCCGAAGCCTCTACGGCGCGCTGAAATTATTTTCGGGAAGTGGCTGGGATATGCTTCCATTCTGGGTCTGTATACGGTGCTCCTCTCACTCGCCTTCATGGGAATCATTTACTGGTTCACCGGCTACTGGCCCACGCAGGCTTTGGCCGCGATTGGGATGCTTGAAATGAGTATGCTCGTGCTTCTTGGCCTAATCACGCTGTGTGGTGCATTTGTGCCAACAGCGGCAAATGGCGCCATAGCTGTCATGCTTTTTATGGGAGCTTTTATATCCAGCATTGTGCAATTTGCCATACCCGCCCAGGACTATACGATCCAGAACATCACAGCAGTCATCAGTCTAATGATGCCAACCGACGCTATGTGGCACGGCGCCTCCTATTATCTTATTCCTGCTGCCCTCGGGGTGTTTCAAGGCTTTAACATCAGTAGCCTCAACACACCGTTTACCGCGACACAACCAATCAAGCCTGCGTTGCTGACGTGGGGTATACTTTATAGCCTGGTGCTGCCGCTCATCGCTATGGTGCGCTTCCAGCGCCGTGATTTATAACTACCGGATGAAATTCAAAGGACAGGATATTCTATGGAGCAAGATTGGGGCAGGCGTTACGATCATGTATTACTAGAGGAGAAAACAATTGCCACTCTGCTCCAGCCGATATTTCCGGGTAAATTACTGGATTCAGTCGAGCTATTAACAGCGGGGAAATGTAATACCAACTATAAAATCAAAATCTCAGGTCTTAGTGAGCCCTTTGTTTTGCGTGTCCATGTTCGTGACCGCATGAGTGGGCAGAGGGATTTCAGCATTTTTCAATTGATACATGAACGCGTGCCAGTCCCTCACATCCTCTATACCACTACAGGTAGCGATCCGGGAGCCATCTCCTACGCCGTCATGAGCTGGGTCGAAGGTATCCTCTTTAGCGATATCCTGGCATCAAAAGATGAAACAGCTATCGCTGAATGCGCCTATGATATTGGCCTCACCCTGGCAAACATCGGCTCATACACTTTCCCACGAGCCGGTTTCTTTGGCCCGGACCTCACTATAATTGAAGAATTTAGGAAAGGTGTGATCCTGTCGTATTTCGAACAATTCCTGTTTAAAGGTAAAACCGGGCAAAACCTCGGCGCAAGGCTGACCCAACAACTGTGGAGTTTCCTTACCTCCAATGCACACTACTTCGAGTCTCTCGAAAACGCGAGATCGCTGGTTCATTCCGATTACAAAGGCTTCAACATACTTGTTCGTCAGATCAAGGGGCAATGGAGAGTTTCATGGGTGCTTGACTGGGAGTTTGCCTTTGCTGGTTCACCACTGAATGATATTGGCAATATGCTCCGCTACAGTCACCTACACCCGCTTATTTTTGAAAGCGAATTTATACATGGATATCGAGAACAGGGGGGAATACTCCCACCTGAATGGAAGAAACTCGCGAAACTCGTAGATCTTTTAAGCCTGTGCGAATTCCTCAATACCCCGATCCCGCGCCCTGCCCTCCACCAAGAAGTCATAGGCTTAATCATGAGAACGCTTGAACATTGGGAAGAATAAGGCGGACAGATAGAATGAAGAGGAACAAACAGTCATAGCACCCGTTTTAGTTGTATCGTCACTGGCATCAAGTCCCAGAATTAGATAGTACTCCAGCAAAACCTGTTCCCTTGACAGTTGATACCTCCATCAGTATACTTATTCGTAACCGGTACCGAAAGCGGTTCCGGAACCGCTTTCAAATACGAATGGCTCAAAATCCAAGCAGTGAGGGAAAGCATGCCAGGAAAACGCACCATTGAAGATATCGCACGTTTGGCTGGAGTTTCTAAAACCACCGTCTCTCGCGTGTTAAACCACAAACCAGACGTAGATCCCGCCACGCGGGAGCGCATCCTGCAAATCATTGAAGAACAAGGGTTTGTGCCCAGCATCACCGCTTCCGGGTTGGCTGGCGGGCGCAACCGGCTCATCGGCATGCTTATACCCTCGCTCACCTGGCCGCTTATCCCCGACCTTATCCGAGGTATTGCCGAGGCTGTTGAAAACACACCGTATGAGTTAGTGCTCTACAGTGTCAAGGATGAAGACCTCGAAAGAGACCGTAGCGAAGTCATTAGCCGTCTCCTGGCAACTCAACTCACTGCTGGCCTGCTGGCTGTCTTTCCTGCTCGCGCGTCACAACAACTGACGCGACTTTACCAGCAGGGATTTCCCGTTGTGATCATCGATGATCAATTGGAACAAACCACCCCGTGGGTAGGGACGGACAATACCGCCGCAGCATATATGGCTGTTCGTCACCTGGTCAAACTTGGTCACCGCCGCATTGCACATATCCAGGGCCCACACGAGTATCTTGCCTCACATGACCGCTATAATGGCTATCGCCAGGCCTTACTCGAAGTAGGAGTTTCTCCTGATCCTGAGCTGGTGCTGGAAGGTGACTTCATGCCACCATCCGGGCGTTCCTGCGCCAAATTATTATTTGAACTCCCGCCTGAAAAACGACCCACCGCCATCTTTGCTGCCACAGACCAGATGGCCTACGGTGTACTGTCCGCGGCTGAAGAGCATGGGATCTCCATCCCGCAGGATGTCGCGCTCGTAGGCTTTGACGATGATGCCCCCTCAGCCCATGTCCGACCTGCTTTGACGACCATCAGGCAACCAGTTTACGAGATGGGGAAAGCTGGTATGGAGCTATTGCTATCTATGGTCTCCTCTCAGCAAGGGCTTACCCACGAAGGAAGGCACCCAGCCAGAACTGGACATTCAACAGGCGGGGTAGATGAAGGGGACACACAACAGCCTCAGCCAACGCGAATACTATTGCCTACCAGTCTCGTAGTGCGCGAATCGTGTGGAGCAAATTATCGAATCACTATTTCAACATCTTCGGGTGAAGATGTACTCTCGTAAGCCGCCGTCTTCCCGCCTTTCAGGGAGAAAGGTGAGTAGGAAAACACCTTAGGACCTCGCAACGCATAAAAAGTGCTTTGTCCTGGTAGTTCTTATGGATCATCATTTGATCCACTCATCCTATGTTAGGAGGTTTTCGATGACTCTCAACCCGCTATCCGCAAACAAGGCAGGCAAGGGGATGTTACTTTTGTCATTCCTGATGATCTTTGCAATGATACTGGCTGCCTGTGGCGGAACAAATACTACTACTGGCAATAAGGTCAACAAGAACAGCTCTCTTACAATCCTTGGCAACGCAGGTGGAGACTACCCCAGAAACTTCAACCCCTACAATCCCAGTGTTATCAGTGGGACGCCCGGTTTGATCTATGAAACCTTGCTTTCTTACAACCGTCTCGATGGTACTGTGAAACCGTGGTTGGCTTCGAGCTACGATCGTTCAAGCGATGCGACAGTCATTACGTTTCACTTGCGACAAGGGGTGCAGTGGTCAGATGGCCAGTCATTCACCAGCGATGATGTGGTATTTACCCTCGGCCTGCTCAAGCAATATCCTTCAATGGATGTCAGCAGCATAACACCTTTCATTAAGGACGTTAGCGCACCCGATGCGAATACGGTAGTGGTAACGCTCAACAAGCCCTTTTATCCTTTTCTGTGGTACCTGGGTGGGCAAACGTACATCCTTCCCAAACATGTATGGTCCTCAGTAAAAGGTGATGGCTCCCAGTATGCCGATCCTAACCCGGTTGGGACAGGCCTTTTTATTGTTAAGTCCTTCACCCCACAACTTGTGGTCTTGAGCAAGAACCCGAAGTACTGGCAACCTGGCAAGCCTGAAGTGAGTGAGGTGAAGATTCCCTCGTTCAATTCGAACACAAGTGCCGAATTGGCGCTCCAGAAAGGCCAGATTGACTGGACTAACCTCTACATACCGAACATCCAGAAAACGTACATCAACCTTGATCCGCAGCATAACCACTACTGGTTCCCCGCCAGTGATATCGTTATGCTCTTCGTTCCTCTCACAAAATACCCTTTTAACCTGTTGCCGGTTCGCCAGGCGATCAGTGATGCCATTGATCGCAGTAAACTCAACCAGCTGGGGGAAAGCGGCTACGAACCTCCTGCACATCCGACAGGTCTGTTGCCCTACAATAAAGACTACATGGCCCCTGAATACGCTAATCTGACGTTCACGGTAGACACTGCTAAATCGCAACAGCTGCTTGAGGGGGCAGGTTTTACTAAAGGGTCTGATGGCATCTATGCCGATAAAAATGGCAAGAAGATGTCGTTTAACCTCAACGTTGTCAGTGGTTATACCGACTGGATTACCGATTGCCAGTTAATGGCACAGGAACTGCAAGCGGTTGGTATCAAAGTCAACGTTAATGTGATTGCCTTTGACGCCTACTATAATGCTTTGCAGAATGGCAATTATGATATGGCGATGCTCTGGACCAATCCCGGCCCAACTCCTTATTACTTGTACGACGCACTATTGAGAAGCACGAATAGCGCTCCTATCGGTCAGCCAGCAAACTCAAACTATGAACGCTGGATGGATCCAAACACAGACGCGTTATTGAATCAGTATGCTTCTTCGACTGATCCTGCTGTGCAGAAGCAAGCGATAATGGGTATCCAGAAAATTATGGTTGAGCAGATGCCAAGTATTCCATTAATGAATGAACCATACTGGTACCAGTACAATACATCCAAGTTTGTTGGCTGGCCGGATGAGCAGCACCCGTATGCAGCACCGGGTACAGCAGTATTCCCAGATGTTGAATATGTTATTCTGAACCTCCATCCGGCCGATTAGGTGATGCGACTAGCCACAGAATGGACGGTGTTGCCAGGCACAGACTTTGGGGAGCAACAGAGGAGGCAATATGCCTTCCTGTTGCTCCCGGAGCGACTCCTGGTGGTCGTTGATAACTATCCTGGAAGGAGATTGCATGCGTCACCTGATACGTCGTATAGGTTTTTATCTTGTTGCGCTCTGGGCTTCGGTCACGCTAAATTTCATCATCCCGCACCTGTCTCCGGGTAACCCTGCCCAGGCTCTCATGGCTCGCATGCGGGGAAAACTCTCTCCTCAAGCACAACATGCATTGGAGATCTCGCTCGGAGTGAATCACGATCCATTATGGTCGCAGTATGTACAGTATATTAACAACCTATTGCATGGAAATCTTGGGATCTCGATTACCTATCTCCCCACCCCTGTTATTCAGGTGATCGGACAGGACCTTCCGTGGACGCTCGTGCTGGTTGGTGTTGCGCTCATCATTAGCTTTGTTGTTGGAACAGTGCTTGGCATTATCGTCGTCTGGCGGCGTG
Source organism: Ktedonobacteraceae bacterium (assembly GCA_041499255.1). Taxonomy (GTDB): domain Bacteria; phylum Chloroflexota; class Ktedonobacteria; order Ktedonobacterales; family Ktedonobacteraceae; genus UBA11361. The sequence continues at coordinate 6,542 of JBGQJX010000100.1, forward strand.
GCTCTTTCTCAGACTCAGTATTCACCCCTTTTTTCACGTTCCTTTCTGCGATACCTTACTTCTGGCTGGCATTAGTGCTTCTCTATCTCCTTGGATCGCAACTCAACTGGTTTCCTATTCATGGAGGGTATGATTCAGATAACACAGTGCCGGGTTGGAACCTTGACTTCATATTGAGCGCAGCTCAATATGCCGTCCTACCGGCCATTACCATCGTCATCGGTTCTATTGCCGGATGGATGCTTGGTATGCGTAATGCGATGATCACCACGCTTTCAGAGGATTATGTATTGATGGCCGAAGCAAAGGGCCTTACTTCCTGGAGAATTATGTTTACGTATGGAGCGCGCAATGCTATTTTGCCGAATATTACCGCCTTTGCACTCTCTTTAGGCTTTGTAGTAAGCGGCTCATTGCTCACTGAAATTGTCTTTTCGTATCCAGGTATCGGCTTTGCCATTCTTCAGGCGGTTGATAATCTTGATTATGCATTGTTACAGGGTATCTTCCTGGTGATTACGCTGGCTGTGCTGGGTGCAAACTTCCTGGCTGACCTGATGTACGTGTTGCTTGATCCGCGAGTGCGCCTGGGAGGGAGTTAACAATCCGTGATTATATCTTCAAGTACACAATCAACGGCCATGTTGCGCTTACGTGATACGTGGCGATTGATAACACTCAACCGCAAGGTGAGCTTTGGTCTTGCTATTTTGGCCTTCTTTGTGCTGATTGCGATCTTCGGTCCGTTGTTCTTCCCTAAGGATCCTAATACTTTTAGTCAGGATATTCTACAGCCACCGTCGGCAGCACATTGGTTGGGTACAACGCAAACAGGGCAGGATGTTCTGACTCAGCTTCTCTATGGTACGCGCTTTTCGCTTGTCATGGGTTTTCTCATAGGCACCCTGACAATGATCATCTCGATCATTATTGGCCTGGTTTCTGGATATTTTGGCGGTTGGATTGATGAAGTACTTTCATTGGCTACCAACGTCTTCCTGGTGCTGCCCACGCTGCCGCTGGCAATCTTACTAGCAGCATTTGCTGCATACAGGGGGCCATTGACTATCGTGATCGTGTTGGTAGTGACCGGCTGGTCGTGGGGGGCAAGAGTGCTACGCGCGCAAACGCTTTCTATGCGCAACAGGGATTATGTAGAAGCAGCGAAGGCCAGCGGGGAGTCCACACTACGTATCATCTTCTTCGAAATACTTCCTAATGAGATCTCGATTGTGGCAGCAGAATTTCTTGGTACTGTTATCTATGTCATTCTAGCCGAGACGGGGTTAGAATTTCTGGGCCTGGGTGATATCACGAGCACGAGTTGGGGGACAATGCTGTACTGGGCAGGCAATAATGATGCGCTCCTGTTAGGCGCATGGTGGTGGTTCTTGCCTCCGGGCCTGTGCATCGCTCTACTGGGAGCGGGATTGGCCTTCATCAATTTTGGTATTGACGAGATAGCAAACCCTCGTTTGCGTACAGAACCTAAGGGCGCTAAATCCAGTAAGTCCAGGAAGGCAACTGCATCATGAGTACCAAGGAAATATCTTCCAACCCAGGCGGTACGTTGCTAAAGATCAAGAACATCAGTGTGGATTATCATGCCGCTAATGGAACTGTCCATGCCCTGACTGATGTGAGCATTGCCCTCGAGCGAGGGCAAATCCTTGGACTGGCTGGCGAGAGTGGCAGCGGCAAGTCTACCCTGGCCTATGCTATTACCCGCTTGCTCCGTCCACCGGCTGAGATTACGGGGGGACAGTTGCTATATTATCCTCGCCATCGTGATAGTGAGGTTGAAGGAAGATTAAAAGGGAGTTCCAGGGCGAACGCAAGAGCCGTCACCACGGGTAATATGATTGAATCCACGGACGCAGTTGATATTCTTCAATTTAGCCCTGCGGAACTGCGTGAATTTCGGTGGAGCGAACTTTCTATCGTCTTCCAGAGTGCAATGAACGCGCTCAATCCAGTGCTGAACATTGGGGCGCAAATTACCGATGTGCTGCGCACGCATCAGCCGGCTATGGGGGCTGATGCGCGGCGGAAGCGTGCCATTGAACTGCTGCGCCTTGTGGGCATCGCCCCTGATCGCATTCGCAGCTATCCACACGAGCTGAGCGGCGGCATGCGCCAGCGTGCAATCATAGCCATTGCCCTGGCACTCTCGCCTGAACTTATCATTATGGATGAGCCAACAACTGCGCTTGATGTCGTGGTGCAGCGTGAAATTCTGATGGAGATTATGGACCTGCGTGAGCGGCTCAACTTCTCCGTCATTTTTATCACGCATGACCTCTCGCTGTTACTCGAATTAGCTGACAAGATTGCGATAATGTATGCGGGACGCATCGTCGAGATGGCAACACGCGGAGAATTACGACATCAGCCCCGTCATCCTTACAGCTATGGCCTATTAAATTCGTTTCCCACGCTGCACGGGCCGCGCCGCAGGATGACGGGTATACCTGGTTCTCCACCTGACTTGCGAGATATACCGCCTGGCTGTGCCTTTCACCCACGCTGTCCGTTGGCCTCTGAGGCATGCCACAACACGCTGCCAACCTTCCTGCCTTCAACGCCCGATACACCGGGGCAATTAGTAGCTTGCCATCTCTATGATAATAGATTTAATGCCGGTGAGAGACCGACTAACGCCGAATTCGCTGTCCGTTATGAAAGCGCGTATGAGGCTATGCAGGGAACGAGGAAAGCCGTATGAATGGTGAAAATATGGGAGTCGATGCTTCTTCCGTTGCTTTCGACGAAGCACCTGAAAAGAAGGTGAGCCTGGTGGAATCTGCAAATACTATTTTGGAGGCTCGACACTTGCGAAAGTACTTTCCCTTGCGTTCGCTCAAACTCTTCGGGCCGCAGAAAGTGGTGCATGCTGTAGAGGACACTTCGCTGGCCCTCTATCCTGGTCGCGCTCTGGCCCTTGTGGGAGAGAGCGGCAGTGGGAAAACCACCGTAGCACGTATGCTGGCGCGCCTCTATGAGCCTACCGCGGGCAAGATTCTCTTTCGTGGTGAAGCGATTAAGGTCGGCAGAGGGGCTTCATTACGCTCCTACCGCCACCATGTGCAGTTAATATTCCAGGACCCTTTCTCCTCGCTCAACCCTGTACATAATGTGCGCTACCATTTAAGTCGTCCGTTACGGCTGCATGGGTATGCACGCTCGGCAAGAGAAGAGACGGAGCAGATTCTCGCCCTACTCAATCGCGTCAGCCTTAGCCCGGCGGAACAGTTTATTCAGAAGTATCCACACCAGTTAAGCGGCGGGCAACGGCAGCGCGTTGCTATCGCCCGCGCGTTGGCAGCACGTCCGGAGGTACTGCTGGCAGACGAGCCTGTTTCAATGCTCGATGTCTCGATACGCCTGGATATACTGAACCTGCTCTTGCGCCTCAAAGACGAGGAACATCTGGCATTGCTCTTTATCACTCATGATATAGCGAGCGCACGCTACTTTGCTGAAGATACACTGGTCATGTATGCCGGACAGACGGTTGAGGGAGGTCCCAGCGAGGAGGTCATCCAGCGGCCCAAACACCCTTATACGCAACTGCTCATTTCAGCAGCGCCGGACCCGGATCGTATTGGGGAGGATGGCAAAAGCACGCAAAGCCTGCCAGCGCGGGGAGAGATACCCAGCCTGATTAACCCGCCCAGCGGCTGCCGCTTCCACCCACGCTGCCCGCACGCAATGCCGGTCTGCAGACAGCGTTTTCCCGGGCGCACCGAACTGGGTGGAGGTCACTGGACGCATTGTTTTCTCTACGGCAGCGGGGAGGCCGATTCTTCTGCCGATTCGCAGAGCACTGACGAGTCTACTCATACGATAGATCCAGTATAACAAGGAGCAAAGTAAGCATGGCACGCATAAAACTGGCCTATATTGGCGGTGGCAGTACCCGCGCCGCCGGTACGATGGCCTCATTTGTCCACCAGGGTGAAAATTTCAACGGTTCCGAGGTCGTTCTTATTGATCTCGATGAAGAACGCCTGGATATTGTCAAAAGCATCGCCCAGAAGATGGCCAACGCCAGGGGGTTGGATCTCACTTTCACGGCAACCACAAACCGGCGCGCTGGCTTACAGGGGTGTGACGCCGTCCTGACAAGTTTTCGCTCCGGGGGTTTTGAGGCTCGCTATCTTGACGAAAGTATTCCGCTCAGACATGGTGTGATCGGCCAGGAAACGCAGGGGCCAGGCGGCTTCTTTATGGCGCTACGCTCCATTCACGTGACAAGAAGTATCATTGAAGATATGGAAGCGGTCTGTCCCAACGCCCGTCTCTTTAACTACACCAATCCGGTGAATATCGTCTCAGAGGCCATTACTCACCATACCTCCATTCCAGCCATTTCTTTCTGTGAAGGGCCAATTATGACGAACCGCGCGTTCGTGGAAATGGTCGGCCTTGATCCCGATAAGCTAGACGCGGTCTCGATTGGCCTTAATCATGGCTCCTGGACCGTTCGCCATCTTTATGAAGGTCAGGACTTTATACCTCTCTTGAGGGAAGGCTATGAAAGAGTACGCCGTGATGGTTCCTTACCGCCCGACGAAATACGCATGATCGAACTGGCTTGTTTCATGGAATCTCTGCCGAGCGACTACTTCCAGTACTACTATTTCAAAGATGAGATTCTGGCTGAGCTTCAAGCAAAACCCAC
>JBGQJX010000101.1:0-11114 GCA_041499255.1 Ktedonobacteraceae bacterium
CACGGTAGGCAGGCACACGCCCTAAGCGATGTGTATTCTCACGAACCGAGAATAAATATCCCGTTCGCAGTAGAAGCTGGTGAATTTGGATAGCAAGTGTTCGATTCGATAGCACGATGCCGAGTTTGTTATCAGATACGTAACCATCGGCGCTGAACAATCCACGCAACAATTCTAGAGTGAGTTCGGCAGGCAAATGCATCAGTTGGTCGGGAAGCCGCTTACCATAGCTGTAGTAACCGAGAAATGCCTTAAAGAACTCCCCAAAGGGCATGGAATTCACCCACAGGTCATACCAGCGTTCTGTGCTGCTCAACTTGATGGAGCCTTCGATACCGAACTTGGCTTCGATAATTCGAGCAACCTCTGTAGCTTCATTTTTCTCATCCAGGGAAAAAACGATTTTGATCCCGGATGGAATATCAGTGCCTGTGCGATGCGTCACACAACCATCACCGAGCCAGCGTCCGAACAGATAGCACAATTCTCCATCGAGAACCAAGCGGTCATGAATCTTGTAGTGTGTTCCCCAATCCGATACATAACCGTGATAGCCGCGTGTGGTTGCTTTAAAGAGCTTGCCGTCCTGCGTTTCATATTCTGGGATGTAATCCTGGAGGGAGATTATGTTGGGAGGGCATTCCTCGCCATTATATGCGACGGCAACGTAATCACCAGGTTTAATTTCTTTGGCTGGAATCCAATCTGGCTCATGCTGCAAATGCAGACCATCACGCGACTTATGTTTGTTAACCCACTCTGAACGGATAATGTATACTTTGTGATCGCCTGTCACGCGCAAATCATCGTAGCCCATTTTCTTAGGTCGGATGATGTAGAGTGGTTCCTCAGTTTCGCGCTCAAACTTATGCACTACTGGACGCAGACGATTGCGATGTGTTACCACAAGATCACCAATCTTGATTTCGGAAATTGGTAGATAACCATGTTCTGTAAGCACTTCCTGGTCAGGTGGCATACAGTTATAGAATGTTACCTGGTGTCCTGATCCTGCTCCTGCGAGGATACGACCGCCTGGCACAAACTGAAAATCGACCAGAGCCTCGTAGAATCGCTTTTCCCAGTACGCCTGCTTCTCCTCTGTTGCTTCTACTGCGGCAATACCCCGTGCAACCCTGGCCCAGAGTTGCTCCGGATAAAACTCCAATGGCTGCCCCGATGGATCCTTCAGAGAATATCTATCCATGAAAACTTTCTGGCGAATTCCTTCTAATTGGGTATGCTTCTCTGTACCATGGCTTATTTGAGTAGCTTGCTTCTGCTGTTCCACCACTTGTTGTTGCTCCTTCTGTTCAAGATATCCGTATTACAAATATGATACTTCCCATTCATTCACGTGCCCGCCTTCAGAAATTACCTTGCAGGTTTTTGACCTACGCAACACAGTATACTCAGAAAAAACGCCAATTACAAGGCTTTTGGCACAACATATTGATTTTCTTATGTTTCTAACACAATATATTGATGGGCGTTTTTATGATATGATATAGTAACATGCATTTTACGCATGTTGAGATGTAGTTGCTGGTGCTCGCAAATGTTCTATTCAGCTCCCGCTGTATCTCATTTTGTTTATTGTTAGTCGTTGTATTCCGTTCACGGAGGCATCATGCGCGCTGAAGTCCTTTCATGTGGTACCGAATTGCTTCTGGGCCATATTACCGATACCAATGCGACCTACCTAGCACAAAGTCTTTCGGCATTGGGTATAGATCTCTATTTTGTCTCGCAAGTGGGGGACAATCAGGGTCGAATCGTTGAGACCTTGAAACGTGCCTGGGAACGATCCGATTTGATTATCATGACAGGTGGACTAGGGCCGACCGAAGATGATCTCGCTCGTGAGTCAATTAGCGCGTTGCTCGGGGAGACAATGCGAGTTGATCCTACTCTGGAAGCAGAATTGCGGCAGTATTTTTCCCATCGCCATGCCAGAATGCCAGAGCGTAATGTCAAGCAAGCCACGCTGATACCGTCCGCCAGAGTTCTTCCCAACCCTGTAGGAACCGCACCAGGTTGGTGGGTTGAACAAGATAAGCGCATTATTGTTGCGATGCCAGGCGTACCACGAGAAATGTATCGTATGTGGGAGCATGAGGTCATCCCAAGACTGAAGCCGTATACAGGAGGCTTGATCTTTACCCGTATTCTCCGTGTATCTGGTCTTGGCGAGTCCGCTGTTGAGGAGCGGCTCGATTCACTGCTGCATAGCAACAACCCGACTATTGCGACCTATGCCAAGTCAGATGCTATTGATGTACGTATTACCGCCAAAGCTGATTCCAATGAGGAGGCCGAGCGACAGGTTTCGGAGATGGAGGCGCAAGTACGTCAAATACTGGGTCATCACATCTTTGGGGTCGGCAAGGAAACGCTCCAAAGTGTGGTAGGTAGCCTACTACAGGCACGACATCAGACGCTGGCTGTAATGGAATCGCTCACGGGCGGGCTTCTATCCAGTACCATTACGGATTTCCCCACCAGTTCGAAGCACTTCATAGGCGGCGTGACGGCATACAGTATCAAAGTCAAGGAGCTGATGGGTGTGCCACATGAGATTATTGAGCAATACGGAGCTGTCAGTGAGGAAACTGCGCGTGCAATGGCACATGCTATTCGTAAGTGCTTCGATGCGGACTACGGATTAGGTATTACTGGGGTTGCTGGACCTGATGCACAAGAGGGAAAAGCCGTCGGGACAGTTCATATAGCCATAGAAGGTCCAGAAGGTGTTGTATCAGGGATGGGACCTGGTTGGCGCGGCAGTCGCGAGGACAATAAGCGCTTTGCCATACTCTCCTCTCTTAATTTATTGAGGTTGCACCTTGAAGGTGTAAAGAAGGGGGAATAACGCAACCATCGTGTACTGTTTACGTAATGTATAATGTGTTTATATACAGTGAAACAAAGGTATAGGCAGAATTGAGGCCAACGATGCATTGGAATCCTGATGATTTTTCTGAGTATAGCGAGGCACCGCAGGATACTAATTATGCTGACCCATCTTATTATCAGCAGGATATGTCGAAGACACCTCGTTCTGCGCAACCTGTACAACAATTGCAACCGCATTCCGATTACATGCCCGGTCCTACGCTGGTGAATAGCTACGATCCTGCAATGACACAGGAGTATTATGAATTTGGTGGGAGCAGCCAGGGTTACGCCGGAGATACTGGCTTTGAACCACCGCTGTCCTCGGCAGACGAAAAGCCGAAAACTAGCAATGTAAGACGCAAGGGATTGGCCGGCCTCGGGGGGATTGGTGCAGCTATCGGAGCGTTACTCTTAAAATTTCCTGTGTTGGGCATTTTCCTGAAGTTTGGCTGGGCTGGCATCTCAGCTATCATCTCGATTGTCGTCTATTCATACATTTTTGGATGGCAATTTGCTGTCGGGTTAGTAGCATTACTCTTTATTCATGAGATGGGTCATGCGGTGGTGATGAAGTTAAAGGGCATACCTGTCGGAGGTATGATTTTCATTCCATTGCTCGGTGCGGCTGTCTTTATGCGCCAGATGCCCAAAAATGCCAAAGATGAGGCGGAGGTTGGCATTGCAGGACCTATTGCAGGCGCAATTGCCTCTTCGGTCTGTTTATTCTTTGCACTCCAGACGCCAGAAATACGTAGCGTTTGGGCACCTCTTGCCTACTTTGGCTTTTTTATGAACCTGTTTAACCTGATACCTGTTGTTCCCTTCGATGGGGGGCGCGTATTAGCTGCCATAGATCGCCGCCTCTGGATCCTGGGTTTTCTTGGTCTCGTTGTTTTTCAGATCTGGTCGTGGTTACAGGGCAATTTCTCTCTCTGGTTGCTCTTCTTTATCATAATAGCCGGTACGCAGTTCTGGTCCCGACGCTCTCTTCCTAATACCCCAGAGGCGCGGGCTTACTATACTGTCCCGGTGGGAGAACGCATCATACTCAGTCTGCTCTACTTCGGGCTGGCTGCTGTGCTGGTTTTCGGGATGACCATTTCACATAATCTAATCTTATCATTTATGCAATAATAAGATAGGGCGGAAATGGAAAGACAGCGAGAACCGCTGTCTTTCCAAACTAGCTTCTGACCTCAACGCCTGCCATCTTTTCCAGCACCTTGAGCAGCGACGTGTAATCTTCCCGCCCAAAGCCCGCAGCCCGTGCCATCTCGTACATTTGCCGTGTAAGCGCTGTTATTGCCATAGGTGTCTGACTCTCAGCCGCCAGGTCGAGCGCAAGCCCAAGGTCCTTATGTAGTAAATCGGTCATAAAACCTGGCTGAAAACTACCATTGAAGGCACGTAGAGGAAACTGGTTGGCGAGTTGCCAGCTTGCGCCGCTGCTCACTCCGATAATCTTTGCCATCATTTCAACGTTTGCTCCTGCTTTGACACCCAGCACGAAAGATTCGGCTATCGCTGCCGAAATAGCGCCGCACAGGATATTGTTGACGATCTTCACCACCTCTCCTGCTCCGTGTGGTCCGACATAGAAAATATTCTCTTTCTTGCCCATGGCTTCAAGCACGGGTCGTGCTTGCTCAAATATCTCATGCTCTCCACCGACCATGATCGTCAGCATGCCATTTACCGCTCCCTGTGAGCCACCACTTACTGGCGCGTCCAGGAAATGAACGCCATTATCTGCTGCTATCCTGGCGAGCTTGCGGCTTGTGCTCGGAGCAATTGTGCTCATATCAATGATTACCAGCCCTTTGCGAGCGCCTTCCAGAATGCCCTGGGGACCGTTCACAATCTCTTCGACCTGCGCCGAGTTTGGTACCATTGTGATCACCATATCGGAAGCCATAGCAACGGCGCGAGATGACGGAGCTAATTTAGCCCCAGCATTCAGTACTTCCTGGACTTCAGGTTTTTCAGGGTGGCGGGCGAAAATTGTGACGTGATGCCCCGCCTTTAAGAGGTTGAGAGACATAGGGCGTCCCATAACTCCAACACCAATAAATCCGATTTGCATAAAAAATATCCTTCCTATCATCGCTGCTGACTATAGTAGGCGCGCTAGCGGCGTTACAGCGATGGATTTCAAGCCCTTTCTCACTCCATTTCGATGAGGCTTGCTCCACCTTTGACGACTGCGCCTTCCTGATAATACACATGTCGTACTATTCCGGCATAGGGAGCAATAATTGTATGCTCCATCTTCATAGCGCTGAGGATAACCAGTACCTGGCGTTGTTCCACCTCATCGCCATCGTGTGTCTGAACCTTGACAATTGTGCCTGCCATCGGTGCTGTCAGTATTTTATGTGTATACATTGTATTGCCGCCTCTTGCGGTGATGTCTACATCAGGAGGCTGGCGCTTTCTAAATATATAAAGGTGACCTCGGAGTATGGCTTCTGTCCTGTCTGGGTAGCTTTGTACATAAACTTGCACCTGCGCTGTGCCTTGTCGGAGCAAAACGAGGCCATTCCTACCTGGAATCCATGTGATTTTTTCTGCGGCTAGTGCATCGATCTGCACAAACCACTCATTTGCTTCATTCCCAGCTCTTCTTAACGCAACGCTGTGCTCTTCGCTATGATAGGTGTAAGTGATGTGCCGGGCACCCCCAATCATACGCCATGGGCCCAAAGTCGTCCAGGGGGTTGCTGAGGCGGGATGTGCAGCCTGCTCCCTTATTTCGCTAGCTGCAGTGGGTATCGTATCTTCACCAAACTCATAAAGAGCGGCTGCTATCAGCGCCTCCTTTGGAAGGGACACATGCTTCGCTTGCCTCCCTTGCTCTTGAGGAACATGATCACCTATCAAAGAGTGTTCAAGCAGGAAATTGGTATAGGTGCGTCCTTCCTGGAACGCGGGGTGGGTAGCAATTGTATGCAGGAGGGAGGTATTGGTTCTGACGCCGAATACTGCACTCCCTTCGAGGGCCATTTGCAGACGTGCTATGGCTGTAGGGCGATTTTCACCGTAAACAATTAATTTGGCGATCATCGGATCGTAAAACTGTGTTATTTCGTCGCCACTTTCGATACCGCTATCGACGCGCATACCTGGTCCCCCAGGTTTGATAAAGCGCGTGACCGTGCCTGTAGACGGCAGAAAATCCTGGTCAGGATCTTCGGCGTAGAGGCGCATTTCGATGGCATGTCCACGTGGGTTGATCTGCTCCTGGCTGAGGTTCAGCGGCTCACCAGCAGCAATCAGCAACTGATGGCGAACGAGGTCGATGCCCGTAACAAGTTCAGTGACGGGATGCTCAACCTGTAAACGCGTATTCATCTCAAGGAAGTAGAAGTGTTTATCGGTGTCAAGTATAAATTCAATAGTACCTGCATTGACATAGCCGGCGGCTTTAGCGATGCATACTGCTGTTGCACCCATTTCTGCACGAAGGGTGGGGTTCAGCGCGACAGATGGACTCTCTTCCAGAATTTTCTGATGACGACGCTGGATTGAGCATTCGCGTTCGCCCAGGTGGATGAGTTTGCCAAAAGAGTCTCCCAGTATTTGTATCTCAACATGGCGTGGGCGCTGGATCAAGCGTTCGAGTAAGACTGTTCCATCGCCGAAAGCGGCGAGTGCCTCGCGACGTGTACCTGCGAGCTGCGCTATGAAATCAGCTGGAGCGTGAACTTCGCGCATACCTTTGCCACCGCCACCGGCTGAAGCCTTTATGAGCAGGGGAAAGCCGATGCGGTCGGCTTCATGCAGCAACATGGCATCGTCCTGAAAGTCTCCGTTGTAGCCGGGGATAACAGGGGCATCAACCGATATTGCCAGTTTTTTGGCTGCTATCTTTGACCCCATCAGACGCATAGCAGAAGCCGGTGGTCCAATAAAGACAATTTCTGACTGCGAACAGGCTTCGACAAAGGCGGTATTTTCAGATAGAAAACCATATCCTGGATGAATTGCCTGGGCTCCGCTGCGTTTGGCTACATCGATAATGGTTTCAATCTGCAGGTAGCTTTGTGCGGCGGGAGCCGGACCGATAAAATAGGCCTCGTCAGCTTGTCGAACATGCAGCGAATAGCGGTCTGCTTCAGAGTAAACAGCCACTGTGCGTATGCCCATTTCGCGACATGTTGCCATAATGCGAACCGCTATTTCACCACGATTGGCGATAAGTATTTTTGAAAACATCTACTTCCTTGCATCCCTGAAAAGAAGCTAGCGGGCACCCCAAGGGATGCCCCTACGGACAAGCAGGGATGGATTTCAAACTATGGTATCCAGTTGGGTTTCCGCTTCTCGAGGAATGAGCGTAGCCCTTCCTGGCCTTCCGCACTTACGCGCAAGGCCGAGATTGTTTCAGCGGTATATTTGCGAGCAGTCTCGTGATCCATGTGCCCGACATTTAGAGCCAGCGTTTTGCAGGCACGCAGCGCCTGTGGCCCGCTGCTTAGCAATTCTCGCAGCACCTTCTCAAGCGCGGCGTCTAGCTCTTCCAGGGGAACCACTGTATGTACAAGGCCAATCTCACGGCCTCGCATCGCGCTGAAGCGTTCTCCTGTCACAAACAAGACACGAGCATTGGTCTCACCTATTTTGCGTATGACATAAGGCGAAATAACGGCGGGCGCAATCCCTAATTTCACTTCGCTAAAGGCCAGGCGAGCGCTCTCGGCGGCAATGACGATATCGCAAACGGAGATTAAACCTGCTCCGCCACCCATTGCTGTACCGTTGACACGGGCTACCACCGGACAGGGGCAGCGATTGATCATGTCGAAGAGGTCTGCCAGGCGCAGCGAATCGCTTAGATTTTGTTCCTGGCTGAAAGTTGCCGAGGCTTTCATCATACTGAGGTCCGCGCCTGCGCTAAATGATGGTCCGTCACCAGTCAGGACAACGGCATGGAGTTTCTCATCGGTAGAGAGGTCACTAAAAGCTGCCTGTAAGTCCTGGATAAGTTGAGCGTTGAAGGCATTATGTACCTCCGCTCGTTTCATTGTGACGGTAGCAACTTTACCTTGAAAGCTGCGTTCGACGGCTATGTGTGTGTAGGTCATTGGTCGGCCCCTTTTCTCATATGTTACATCCTGAAAACGCCAAACGGCGTGTCAGGCGTTGGTGCATTGAGTGATGCTGCAATCCCCAGCGCGAGCACGGTGCGTGTATCCCGAGGATCAATAATACCATCATCCCAGAGACGAGCAGTGCTGTGGTACGGGTTGCCCTCGGTCTCGTATTTATCAAGAATGGGTTGTTTGAACGCGGCCTCTTCCTCCTTGCTCATCTTTTTCCCACGGGCAGACAGGCCTTCCTGACGCACCGTTGCCAGTACGCTGGCAGCCTGTTCACCGCCCATCACCGAGATGCGGGCATTTGGCCACATCCACAACTGGCGTGGGGAATAAGCGCGCCCACACATACCATAGTTGCCTGCTCCGAATGACCCTCCTATAATAACGGTAAAACGCGGCACCGGGGCATTGGCAACGGCCATAACCATTTTTGCTCCGTCCTTGGCGATGCCGCCGTGCTCATACTGGCGACCGACCATAAAGCCTGTGATATTTTGTAAAAAGATGAGAGGCGTCTGTCGCTGCCCGCATAATTCGATGAAGTGCGTTGCCTTCAGGGCGCTTTCCGAGAAGAGGATACCGTTATTGGCAATAATTCCTACTGGATACCCCATGATTCTAGCGAAACCGCAAATGAGGGTGGTGCCATAGAGCGCTTTAAATTCGTGAAACTTGCTTCCATCAACGACGCGGGCAATAACCTCTCTTACGTCATAGCTCTTGCGATTATCTGGCGGAACGATGCCGTATAGTTCGCCAGGTTCATAGAGTGGTGGTTCCGGCACAGCAATATGCCAGGGAATATACTTGCGACGGTTGAGATGAGAAACGATACTGCGGCAAATTGCGAGGGCATGTTCATCATTCAGGGCATAGTGATCGGTAACGCCTGAAATGCGGCTGTGCACATCAGCCCCACCGAGTTCTTCCGCTGTCACCTCTTCACCGGTCGCGGCTTTTACCAGTGGTGGGCCGCCCAGAAAAATGGTGCCGTTGCCTCGTACAATCACTGTTTCATCGCTCATGGCCGGAACGTAAGCTCCCCCGGCAGTACAGGAGCCCATCACGGCGGCAATTTGTGGAATGCGTTGGCTCGACATGCGAGCCTGGTTGTAGAAAATGCGGCCAAAGTGGTCGCGGTCAGGGAACACATCGGCCTGTAAGGGCAGAAAGGCTCCTCCTGAATCGACCAGGTAGATACAGGGTAGGTGGTTCTGTTCAGCGATCTCCTGTGCACGTAAATGTTTCTTCACCGTCATTGGATAGTATGTACCGCCTTTGACAGTTGCATCGTTGGCGATGATCATGCATTCCTGCCCTTCCACCAGCCCGATGCCTGTGACGATGCCTGCCGACGGCGCTTCATCATCGTACATTTCCCATGCTGCCAGGGGGCTCAGTTCCAGGAAGGGTGTATCGGGGTCGCAGAGTAAGTAAATGCGTTCGCGCGCGAGTAATTTATTACGTGCGCGATGTTTCGCGACTGCATCTTCCCCTCCTCCTTGCTGGATCAGTTGTACGCGTTGGCGAAGCAGTTCGAGATGTTGCTGAAAATAGCGTGCATTCTCTTGATATTCAATGCTTTGGCGGTCTACGTGGCTTTCGATAATGCCCATGTCTGTGCAATTCATCCTCTCGACGGCGTTGTCAATGGGTATGAGGGCGCGACTTTATGCGCTCCTCTCTGTGTTTGCAGCATAGCACCGTGTGCGGAGGAGCGTCAAGTTGCCAAGAATTGATATTTGGGAGGAGAAAAGCTGCCAGAGAAAATGCGCGCTAATTTGGAAAAATAGCGCGCAAGACGCGCGGTATTATTTTGGAGAATTGATGAGCTTCCAGGGAGGGAGTACGGGGAAGGGTGAAGCTCTGCTCTTACATTGATTGTTGTGAGATTACTTTTTAGGGTGAATCTGGTCATCAGTAGACCTCCTGTTGGCAGGTCGCGGTCTTTTTTCTTCTTCATACTTATTATACAGGTGGGTGCAAATATTTTGCTGGAGACCTGGTGTTTTGATAATCGGCGGACCAAGTAGGGTATATGTACTATAATAATGCCCAGTTGAATATATGGGTTCCATTCCAGGAGAAACGAGGGCGATGAGCGAACAAGTTTATGAGATCCAATCTACTACCCAGCGTCCCACCTATACCTATTCTCATGAGGTATGTGAATACTGGCAAACACAGAACTACCCCTGGCGGACAGAACCGGAGATCGATGATGAGCGCAAAGCCGTGTTAAAAAGGCATAGCGATATTGCTCCCGATATCCAGCACGGTATCTATCCCTTCAAGCACATCGAGCCTCGGCTCAGCCGCGCCGATATCGAATGGCTGCTGGCAACGTACCAGGGTGGACACGGCCCGATCGAATGGTCTGATCCAGGTCAGCAGAGCCGCAACGGCCTCGATCTGCGGGGAGCCAATCTGATTGGTGTCGATCTGAGCGGTTTGCCGCTCGCACGCCTGCACGGTGGGCTGACAGAGAGTGAGCGCGCCAATACCACGACTAAGCAGCGAGCGATGGCGGCTATCCATCTGCAAGGTGCCAACCTCTTCGAGGCGCACCTGGAAGGTGCATTTCTGGCGGGCGGCCACTTTGAAGGCGCCGATCTCAGCCGGGCCTACCTGCAAAACGCCTCGCTGATGTACGCCCATCTGGAGGGCGCGAATCTGCGCACGGCCCACCTGGAAGGGACATTTCTAGGCTTCGCCCATTTAAACGGTAAACTGATGGAGCATCACGAGTACGAACGGGTACGCAAGTGGAAAGAAGACTTTCCGCAGAGTCTGCCACCGGCCCACCTGCGCTTCGCCTTCCTTGACCGAGCGACGAACCTGGACAGCGTCAACCTCGGTGATGAGCACTTTGGCTTTGTCTCCGTCGTTGATGTACGCTGGGGCGATGTCAACCTGGCGATGGTCAACTGGGAAAAGATTCACATGTTGGGCGACGAATACTGGCTGCTCAGACACAAGGCGGGAGATGGGACACGCCAGGAGCAAAATGAAAACCTGCGCGACTATCGCAGGGCAGCGCGCGCCAATCGCCAGCTCGCTATCGCCCTCCAGAGTCAAGGGTTGAACGAGGAGGCCGCGCATTTCGCCTATCGCGCC
>JBGQJX010000102.1:0-11082 GCA_041499255.1 Ktedonobacteraceae bacterium
AGGGGGCAGGCACACGCCGTTCTTCAACGGGTATCGGCCGCAGTTTTATGTGAGGACGACGGACGTGACGGGAGCGATCAAGCTGCCGGAGGGAGTGGAGATGGTGATGCCTGGGGACAACATCGAGATGACGGTGGAGTTGATCCAGCCGGTGGCGATGGAAGAGGGTGTGAAGTTTGCCATCCGCGAGGGTGGGCGCACCGTGGGTGCTGGCATTTGCACCAGGGTCGAAAGCTAAGTTTCGTATGGTAGTTTCGGGTTTCGGTTGTATCATGTGTAGCATGGTATGATATAATCGATACTCGAAACCCACACCAATCTACGAAACTTGAACGGAGAAAAGGCATGGCCGGTAAAGGTAAAGAAAATCGCATCGTTACGACGTTGGCTTGCACGGTTTGCAAGCAGAGGAATTATACTACCTCAAAAAACAAAAAGAACAATCCTGATCGCCTTGAATTGAGGAAGTTCTGTACTACCTGTCGCGTGCATACTGCTCACCGCGAGACCAAATAGATAGTAGGGTGATAGTAGGGTACGGTCACTACGATCGAGAAAGGTTGAACGTGGCAAACAAAATGGCCGACAAAAAGAAAAGCGCTAGCCAGGGTGCAGCTCGCAGCCGGAGCCCGAAACAGGTGACTGATGTAAAAGCAGCCGGCGACGAAAAAGAATCAAGCAAAAACGTCAAAGCGGTGGCGCGCGAGCAAGACGAGAGCAAGACGCAAGAGCGAAAGCAAGAAAGTAAAACTGTGCGGCGTGATAACAAGGGTCCCTCTACCGCGAAACCCTCTTCGGCGAAAGGCCCTGCAAAGTGGCAAATTCGCCTGCGTGGTAACCGCTACGTCCGTTTTATACTTGACGCTTATTACGAGCTGCGCCATAAAGTAACATGGCCTACCTTTCACGAGGCTCGGAATATGACTATTGTGGTGCTCGTGCTTTCAGCCGCAATTGGCATTTTATTGGGTGTGGTAGATTATGGACTGCAAAATCTTTATGTCTTGCTCGTCCATATCGGTGGTAAATAGTAGTGCGGCCCAGCAGCATGAAGGAAAACATCATGGTTACTGAGCATACCAAAGATACCGGGTCAAATAGTGGTTCAAACGTACCGCCGGGCGCTTCTGCACAGACACAGAGTTCGGACTCCGTGGAGGGCGGACAGAGGGAGTGGTATGCTATCCACACGTACTCGGGCTATGAAAACAAAGTAAAGAGCCACCTCGAGGCGCGCATTGCCTCTATGGATATGCGTAGCAAAATCTTTCGGGTTATTGTGCCCATGGAAGAAGAGGTGGAAATCAAACAGGGCCAGCGTCGCACTGTGCAGCGCAAAGTTTTCCCCGGCTATGTGCTGGTGGAGATGATTATGAGCGATGAGGCCTGGTATGTTGTCCGTAATACACCAGGTGTCACAAGCTTTGTCGGTTCCGGCACACGTCCTGTTCCCTTGCAGGAACACGAGATTAAATCTATTCTGAAGCAAGTAACAAAAGAGACGGATAAGCCCAAGACCAAAATTAGTTTCTCTAAAGGCCAGAGCGTGCGTGTGATCGATGGCCCGTTCACTGAATTTATTGGTACGGTCAGTGATCTCAACATGGATCGCAACAAGGTAACCGTCCTGGTTTCATTTTTCGGTCGGGAGACGCCAGTAGTACTGGATTTCCTCCAGGTCGAGAAAATATAGCGGACAAACAAACGTATTCTGAGGAGTTTGAAACAACATGGCGAAACGTGTCAAAGCTGTAGTGAGGCTACAGATTCCAGCAGGGAAGGCCAACCCGGCTCCCCCCATTGGTACCGCGCTGGGACCTCAGGGCGTCAATATCATGGCGTTCTGTAAGGAGTACAATACGCGTACCCAGGAACAGGTGGGTATGATCATTCCCGCTGAGATAACGATCTATGAAGATCGCTCGTTCACATTTATCACGAAAACCCCGCCCGTTACTGATCTGTTGAAAAGGGCGGCCGGTATTGAAAAAGGGGCCTCTACCCCCAACAAAACGAAAGTCGGCTCGATCAGCCGTGCGAAACTGCGCGAGATCGCCGAAATCAAGATCAAAGATCTCAATGTGATTGACATTGAGGGTGCTGAGCGCATGGTTGAAGGCACAGCGCGCAGCATGGGTATCACCATTAGTTAAGGATTGCCCGTAAGTCACTGCGGTATCCTGCCACAAGGAGGGCGTAAACATTTATGCCAAAGCATGGAAAAAAATATCTCGAGGCACAGAAGCTCGTAGAGAGCGATAAACTCTATCAGCCTCAGGAAGCCGTTTCACTCCTCAAGAAGATTAACTACGTAAAGTTTGATCCGACTGTTGAAGTTCATATGAAGCTCGGCGTCGATCCTCGTCACGCTGACCAGATGGTGCGCGGAGTAGCAATGCTGCCCGCTGGCACCGGTAAAGAAATGAAAGTTCTGGTTTTCGCCCAGGGGGAGAAAGCCAACGAAGCAGAGGCGGCGGGAGCGGATTTTGTCGGCCTCGATGACCTGATTAAGCAAATTGAAGCGGACTGGCTCGGTTTCGACGTTGCCATCGCCACACCCGATGTCATGGGTAAGGTTGGTCGACTCGGTAAGAAACTCGGCCCCCGCGGCTTGATGCCCAGCCCCAAAGCTGGTACCATCACCTTTGACCTGGCGAAAACCATCCAGGATGTAAAAGCTGGCCGCGTTGAGTTTAGAGTCGACAAGACCGCGCTTCTACATATTCCCGCCGGTAAACTCTCTTTTAGCGAAGAAGCATTAATGGCGAATCTTACTTCCGTCGTTGATGCTGTCGTGCGCGCCAGGCCGACCGGCGCCAAAGGCGCATACGTCAAGAGCGTCGTACTCTCATCAACAATGTCGCCCAGCATTCGTCTGGATGTAGCATCCGCGATGGCGCTCAAACCCTAACCCCTGCTGGCACTCAATAAACCCGTAGGGGCCGGGCTTGCCCCGCCCAAACGTAGGCCCAATAGCCGTAGGGGCCGGGCTTGCCCCGCCCTACTCACAACAATCGACAATCGAATAAAACACCGGAGACAGCAAGTATGCCAGTTGGCATGTAAATGACAACAAAAAAGTCGGCTTGCCGAGGGAATGTATAAACGATCTATCCTGACAACATCGTGATAGAGCGAAACCATTGGCTACTACGCCATTGTTCTCGTCCGCGTTGCTAGCTAGAACAAATACTACTAAACCATAGCCTTCGGTAATGAACTGAAGGCTATTTTTTATAGCACCGTAGGGACCCGATATTGCAGATGAACATAGCAATCTAGCCACCCGTAGGGGCCGATTTATCGCGCCCATCGCCGATTTATCGGCCCCGGTGGCCTGATGAGTAAGTTAAAAAGCATTATCGCGTCCCAACCAAACGAGGACCAAAAATTCCCGGAAAGGAGAATAAGCACCTACATGCCAACACAGGCAAAGTCAGAAAAGATTGATGAACTGACAGACAAACTGGGGCGCGCAACAGTAACTATTCTGGTGCAGACGCAGGGCTTGAAGGTCAAAGACATGACCGAGCTGCGCAATAAAATGCGCGCTGCCCACCTGGAGTTCCAGGTCGCCAAAAACACACTACTGCGCATCGCGACAGAACGCAATAACATGACCGAGCTAGATACACGTATCTTCAATGGTCAAACCGCTGTTGCGCTGGGTTACGACGATGAAGTGGCTGCCGCGAAGGCCGTAACAGATTACACCCATACGTCAAAAATCGTCCTGCTCAAGTCAGGCATTCTTGGTGGTCGCACACTGACCGCCGAACAGGTCGAAGACCTGGCAAAAATGACTGGCGGCAAGAACCACGCCAAGGCTCAAGTCGTCGGCGTCATTCAAGGGCCACTGTCAACAACGTATAGTTTGCTTACCGCGCCATTGCGCGACTTATGTTATGTATTGCAAGCACGCGCCGAACAACTGAACGGCGGAGCTATCACAGAGTAGATGCATTAGGAGGAACACACAATGTCCATAGATACCATTATTGCCGAAATCGAACAACTCAACGTATTAGACCTGGTAAAATTGACCAAAACCCTGCAAGAGAAGTGGGGCGTGAGCGCAGCCCCCGTCGCGGCTGCCGCCGGTCCCGCCGTCGCTGCGCAAGAGGCTGCTCCCGCCGCAGCTGCTGTTGAGGAACAGACCGAGTTTGATGCCGTTCTCACTGAGATTGGCCCCAACAAGATCAATGTCATCAAAGTTGTACGCGAACTGACTGGCCTGGGCCTGAAAGAGGCAAAGGCTGTTGTTGACGAGGCTCCGAAGCCTATCAAAGAAGCCGTCTCCAAAGAAGAGGCCGAGAAAATCGCTGAGAAGATGGCCGAGGTCGGCGCCAGGGTCACCATTAAGTAATCTATTATGGATGAGGTGCCACCGGCATCTCATCCATTTCAACTATAGCCTGTGCCAAATGGAGGCAATTGATTGCCATTGATTGCGTCACTCCATAGCAGGTGCTATAATCAAATGGTGTGATTTCTTTTCCCATCTTCACATTCAGGAGGTGAATAACAAGCGTGGCATTGACATACGAAGGAAAAACGGGGGTTATCGAAGATTCCCGCATACACGAAACAGACACAGGTTCGCCGGAGGTGCAGGTGTCAGTCCTGACCTGGCGCATCAATCACCTGACCGAACATCTCAAAATCCATAAGCATGATTTGCACTCTCGTCGAGGCTTGCTGATGATGGTTGGCCAGCGCCGGCGATTGCTCGCGTATCTCGCAAAAAAGAGCCCGAGCCGCTACCGCGCACTTATCGCAAAGCTTGGCTTGCGCCACTAAGAAGTAACAAGGTTTGGTGGGTGCGGTCGGCGCAATCCTGGCAAGCGCCGTCATGATGATGAGAAGGATCACCATTTTTTAGCCCGGCCGCCGCTCCATTTTACCCATCCACTTGACCGGTACGTAAGTTGGATAAAGAGAAACCGAAATAAGCGAACGAACGAGAACGAGAACAAACGACAGATAGCAAGCGTCCCCCCAATACTATCTGGTGATTGACAGAAACACTCACGAAACCGCAACTTGGTAGAACGAAAGAAAAAAAGATTGTTGTTGCACCCACGCAAAGCACCCGCAGTTGACTGAATGCGCTGGGTCTCCTTTGAAGTAATGTACGTATTGTGTAAGGGTGCTGTAAGGGCCTGAGTAGTCACGCCCTAGTCGGAGGAAATATGATTCACCGTCAAGAAGCTGTCATCGGTGGCCGGGTTATGAGCATTGAGACCGGTCGAGTGGCAGAACAAGCCAGTGGCGCTGTGTTAGTGCGCTATGGCGATACCATCATCCTGGCCACCGCAGTTGGCAGCAATGAGCCTCGCGAAGGCATTGATTTTTTCCCTTTAACTGTCGATGTAGAAGAACGTATGTATGCCGCGGGTAAAATCCCCGGTGGTTTTATTAAACGTGAAGGTCGCGCCTCAGAACACGCTATCCTCGCCTGTCGTCTCGCCGATCGTCCCCTTCGCCCCCTTTTCCCTAAAGGTTATCGCAACGATGTACAGATTGTGATTACCGTTCTCTCAGTAGACCAGGAAAACGATTCCGATATTCTCGGTATCGTTGGAGCCTCGGCCGCCCTTTCCGTGTCGGACATTCCTTTTGCTGGTCCCGTTGGAGCCATACGTGTCGGTTACATCGATGATAAGTTGGTGGTTAACCCGCTTGAATCGCAAATGGGCCAGAGCCGGCTTGACCTCGCTATTGCAGGCACAGCGGATGCTGTGATGATGGTTGAGGCTGGCGCGAAAGAACTCCCCGAAGATGTCATGTTAGAGGCAGTACGCTTCGGCCACGAGGCCTTGCAAGACATCATTAAGATGCAAGAGAAACTGACGCAGGCTGTGAACAAAGCCAAGAGGCCATTTGAACCCGCGCCGGTTGATGAGGCGCTCAAAAGCAAGGTGGCCGAGTTTGTACACCCGCGCTTTGAGGCGGCAGTCAATAATCCGAACAAGACCATACGCTCTGCCGCTCTGAGCCTTGTACAGGGTGAGTTGGTCTCTGAACTGGGAGCGCAATACCCAGACCGCTTGAAGGACATCATCACGTTCTATGAAAAAGAACTGAAATCCTACGTGCGCAACAATATTCTCGACAAGGGGGTACGCCCTGATGGCCGCGATCTCAAAACCATCCGGCCCATCAATTGCGAAGTGGGATTGCTGCCGCGCACCCACGGCTCTGCCATCTTCACGCGCGGACAGACGCAGGTATTGAGCGTCATTACCCTTGGCTCTCCTGGTGAGGAGCAGGTACTGGATGGTCTTACCACGAGCGAGAACAAGCGCTTTATGCACCATTACAACTTCCCGCCGTTCTCAACTGGTGAGAGTAAACCCCTACGCGGCCCCGGTCGCCGCGAAATTGGGCATGGCGCGCTGGCGGAACGCGCTATTGCCGCTGTTATTCCCGCGCAGGACGAATTCCCCTACACCATTCGCGCTGTATCCGATGTCCTCTCCTCAAACGGTTCGACCTCGATGGGTTCCGTCTGTGGTACCACCCTCGCCTTGATGGATGCTGGCGTGCCAATTCATGCTCCTGTTGCCGGAGTGGCTATGGGACTGATCACTGGTGAAGGTGAGCGCAGCGGTAAATGGGCGGTGTTGAGTGACATCCAGGGCATTGAAGATGCGTTGGGTGACATGGACTTCAAGGTCGCCGGTACCGCCGATGGCGTGACCGCCCTCCAGATGGACATTAAGGTCAAAGGCATCACCTACGAAATCATGGCCAGGGCTCTAGAGCAAGCCCGTGAAGGTCGCATGTACATCATGGAAAAGATGCTCGACACGATAGATGCGCCTCGCGAGACCTTGTCGGCATTTGCGCCGAGTATCCAGACGATCAAGATCAACCCTGAAAAGATTGGCGCGGTTATCGGACCAGGCGGTAAGATGATCCGCAAGATTCAAGAGGAGAGCGGAGCGAAGCTCGATATCGAAGATGACGGCTCCGTGCACATCTCAGCCTCCACAGGTGAGTCTATGCAGCGCGCGATAGACGCGGTGCGCGCCCTCACGGAAGAGGTTGAGGTTGGTCGCATCTACACCGGTACAGTACGCCGCCTTGTCGATTTTGGTTGCTTCGTTGAAATCCTGCCCGGCAAAGAGGGCCTTGTTCGCACCTCGCAACTGGCTGATTACCAGGTTATGCGGCCAGAAGACGTCGTCTCAGTTGGCGACGAAATCACCGTAATGGTCATCGAAGTCGATCCACAGGGGCGTATAAACCTCTCGCGGCGCGCTGCACTCAGCGGCGAAATGCCGACTCAGGCCGAGTTAGAAAGCGAGCGCGGCCCCAGTCGCGGAGGCCCAGGCCGTGGAGGCCCCGGTCGCCCAGGCGGTTACGGCGGTCGAGAACGTGAAGGCGCACCTGGTCGTGGCTTCAGCGGCGATAGGGGCGGTTACGGTGGTGGTCGTGACCGTGGCGGTTATGGTGGTGGTGGCGATCGTGGTGGTAGCTACGGCGACCGCGGTAACTATGGTGAGCGCGGCGGCAATTATGGGCAGCGTCGCCCAATGGGTCCTGGTCCTGGTCCTGGCACTGGTGGCCCAAACCGCCCTCCCAGTGGCCCAAGACGTGAAGGCGGCTACGGGCAGCGTCCCCCGGAGCGCCGCGGCTGGTAAGCAATACAATAGTATGTCGAATGCGCTGTTTGTGGCAACGCCCCTGGCAACGCCCCGGACAGCGCATTCGGTACGCTTTAACTCCTATTTCTTGGAAAGAGGTATAGAGAAATGTCTTCAGAGGAGACGCTGAAAGAAATAGCCGCCGAGGTTTCTATTTGCAAAAAATGTGATCTCTGCAAAGGCCGCATAAAAGCCGTCCCAGGGGAAGGAAATCCACGTACCAAAATACTCTTTATCGGTGAAGGCCCTGGATACCACGAAGATAAACAAGGACGCCCATTTGTCGGTCCCTCTGGACAATTACTGGAAGAGCTGCTCAAAAACATTGGCCTGAAACGCTCAGATGTGTTTATAACCAACGTCGTCAAGTGCCGGCCACCCGAGAATCGTGACCCATTGCCCGCTGAGATTAGCGCTTGCAATGATTATCTTGACCGGCAGATCGCCGCTCTTCAACCGCAGGTCATTGTGACCCTTGGGCGTATTTCAATGTCGAGGTTCTTCGGCGGAGAGAAGATCAGCGCCATTCATGGTCGCCCGCGCAAAATGAACGGCTATATTTGCATCCCAATGTTTCATCCCGCCGCTGCTCTGCGCACTGAGAGTTACAAGATTGCCCTGCGCGAAGACTTCAAGAAGATTCCCCTCGTTCTCGCCGAGGCCGAACGTTCAGCGGCAGAATCCCCAGCCAGAGAGGCGGTATCTGTCGCCAAAGCCAAAAAAGAAGAGCCGCCCGAGCAAATGTCACTGTTTTAATCTGCCATAAAAACGTGCTGGCGATCTGGTGATGGCATCACCAGACCGCCAGCACGTTTTTATCTAAAACAATGGCACGATAAACTGCTCGTAAAAATCTGGTCGTTCTTCTTTGAGCCAGTGAAGAGGCGCCAGCAAAAGCGCGGGCACTCCCCAATCCAGCGCCTGTTTGAGAGCCGCCGCGGCCTCCTCATCCCATCCCATGAAGGCGCAGACAATGCCTTTCCAGAAATAGGCATCCTCTTTGAGTTCGAGTGGAATAGCTCGCTCCAATTCCGATAGCGCATCCTCATAATTACCGCGTATCCAGAGCGCCACTCCCCGGCAGACATAGGCGATATAATCCTCAGGGCTGATCTCCGCCAGCGCTTCCAGGCGCGTGGCCATCGCCTCGTCTGGTCGCGCCAGGCACATAGCGGACCACTCGACCGACCAGCCGTGACTGATATGCTTCGGCGTTAACCTCCACCCGGTGAGAAGATCCTCCCTGGCCTCCACTAATCTCTCCATATCCAGGTAAATCGTCCCGCGATTATCGTACGCGCAACCAAACAGCGGGCTTATTTCTATCGCTCTGGAACAATCTTGCAGCGCCTTCTCATATTCCTTAAAATGATAATAGCTCAGCCCCCGATTGCTATATGACCAGGCATTTTCGGGATCCAATGTTATCGCGCGTGTATAGTTGGCAATGGCGCTCTCATATTCTCTCAGGTAGAAATGCGCCAGCCCCCTGTTCGTGTAGGCGTCCACGTCCTGGTCGTCCAGCTCAATCGCGCAATCAAGATCATCTATTGCTTTTCTATACTCTCTCAAGCCGCAATAGGCTTCACCGCGACTATTGTAGGCCCATTCCAACCGGGGATCCAATTCAATGGCTTGCGTGTAGTCGGCAATCGCCAGCTCGTACTGCTTCAGCAGGCTGTACACCCTGCCCCGGTTGCAATAAGCCACAAAATAGGCAGAGTTCTCGTCGATGGCCCGGCTATAATCGGCGATAGCCAGCTCGTACTCCTGGCAGTGCGCCCTGGCATTGCCCCGGTTATAGTGGGCAAGGGCGTGACTGTCATCGCGCCTGAGAACACTATCGTAGTCGGCGATAGCCCGTTTGTAATCCTCGAGGAGAGCGTAGGCATTCCCGCGATTATAGTACGAGGATACATCATTGGCATCTATTTCTATGGCGCGAGTAAAATCCGCGATAGCCCGCTTATACTCCTCAAGATGCGAGTAGGCCAGCCCGCGATTGCAATAGGCGGGAGTACATTTGCTATCCAGGGACAACGCGTAACTATAATCCAGGATGGCGCGTTCGTACTCCTCAAGCATATAGTAAGCGTCTCCGCGCTCGCTATAGGCCATTGGATCCCGCGGATTGCGCTGGATATCCAGGTCGCTAAAGGCGATGGCCTGCCAGTATTTATTCGAACTATGGGTGGATTGCGTGTCCCTTATTGCAGCGAAAGCATCGTTTGCAGCGCGGCCAGGTTTTTCAGCCGGCAGCGCCGCGTTACCTCCCAGGCCAAAAGACGATGAGGGTTTTTTCTCGGCAGCCGCTTCAAGCGCCGCGACAAAGTCTCGTACTCCCTTGAATCGCTTGCGCGGATTCTTTTCCAAAGCCCTGAGCACAGCTTCTTCAACCGTGGTTGATATCGTGGGTACGATCGTGTGCAATGGAGCAGGGGGAACAATCATGTGCTGCGTCGCCACTTCTGTAAAAGAACCATGAAATGGCAGTCTCCCACTAAGCCATTCATAAATTACCACCCCTAACGCATACTGATCGCTGGCTTTCTCGACCTGCCCCTGCAGTTGCTCAGGAGCCATATACGCTGCTATAGCAGTCATATCCAGGCTATGTTCGGCATATGCATTGAGGGCAATACTCGCCATGCTAAAATCACTGAGCATAACCTCGTTGCCCTGCCTGGAAAATATATTTTCTGGCTTGATATCTCCATGAACGATACCAGCATTGTGCGCGTATTCCAGGGCTTCTGCCAGTTGCCTTGCTATGGGTACAACAGTAGCCAGCGAAAGCTGCATGCCCTGACGATAGCGCCAGCGCAAACTCTTTTCGCTCGCATACTCCATCACCACAAAAGGCAGCTTATCCGTGACGCCCCATTTCAAAAGATGGACAACATGCGGATGGTCCAACAACGCAAGGCGACTTGCCTCAGCTTGAAAGCGCTGGGTGTCCTCGCTGCGTAACTTGTTATACCAAACTTTGCAAGCTGCCAGAGTCTTGCGCCGTATATGTTCACCCAGGTAAACTTCCGCCACGCTGCCCTGCCCAATCAATTGAATGAGACGATAGTTTCCCAGTTTCTGCCCCTCACGTCCTACACGGTCTGTCATGAAATCACCTCAACGTGAAAAGAATAACCCTCTTCATAGTGACAACTCCCCACAGCTAAAGCTGGGGGCTTCTCAGTTCGACCGGACTCCCAGCGGAGACCGTCCCTGAAGGCCATGCCCTGGCCTTTGCCAAAATGTTTTGCGCGGCATTGACATCCCGGTCGGCCACAGAGCTACAGAAAGGACACATATGGGTTCGTACCGACAGACTCTTTTGGACGGTCTCGCCACATTGGTGACAGTTCTGGCTGGTGAAGCGCGGGTTCACTCGTCTCACTTGATGCCCAGCTCTTGCAGCCTTCTCTTCAAGGAT
>JBGQJX010000103.1:0-11030 GCA_041499255.1 Ktedonobacteraceae bacterium
CTAGCTATTGGCGTACCCGTTGTTTACCTGTTAATCTCGGTAGTGCTCTTGCTCCTTGTTTCATAGGGATCACTGCTCATAGCGTTCACACACACAGAGCAACAGGCCAACTTCCCAAAAGTTGGCCTGTTGCTCTGTGTGCTCGCGAGCGCCAGTCAATCCTGACCGCGATATCACGCCCGGCCCAACACTCTATCTTTTGGTGATAGTGAGTTGGCTCCTCAAGCCGATTGCGTCAGCTAAATGTACTGCGATCGTCAATTACATGTGTATGGTGGGGGAGGACAGTAAGGACGTATGAGGAATGCCTGCGAATTAACAGCATGAATGCTGCTTTGATGTTGTGGGAATGGAGGAGCGGCTTCCATTTTCATCGTCCAACCGAATAAACCTGCCAGCAATACAAATGCCATAACTACCAGTAAGACCGACTTCCGCAATGTTGTGATCATTTCAACTCCCTTTGATGCTCTAGCGCGAAATAGATTGCCGCGCATTTTCACGAGGGCTATGATTGCCCGTCTATATTTGCAGGTAGGGAGAAGACAACAAAAACTTGCATTTTCAATATTTTTAAATTATAATCGTTTATGTAATTAGATAAATTACAATAATACTATGTTTCCCTGATTAAGAAGGTGATTTATGATTGAGAAAAGTGGCGACTTATGGTCGCAAATCACTACCGTAGCAAGCCAGGTCATTGGATGGTGTGCGCAAGAAATACTTACAGTAGATGCGCTGAGAGAACAGATGATGCGGGAGTGGAGGGTCACACGCGAGGGAGAAGATCAGCCTTCACAGAGGTTGCTCACGCGTATGGCCCTGCGCATTTGTAGCAGCGCATTGTGCGAAGCATGGCGTTCAGCTCAACCAGATATTCGTAATCGGGCTTGTGACAACCTCAGGCGTTACCTGAATCGTTTTTTGCAAAACTCAAATTACGCTCAATCATTGTGCCAAGATGTACATGCTACTGAAGATATATTGCAGGAGGTGCTGGAGGAATTATACGTAGCAGTAAGACGGAATCCGAGAGCAGGACCTGACGATCCCGCCTCATTTCTCAAATACGCACAAGTTGCGACTTTGCACCATGCCTATGCTTATGTCCAAAAGAGTCGACAGCAGATATACTGCCTTTCGCTCGAGGATATGGAGGAGTATCAACATGAAGAGTGCGTTGAAATACTTATGGAGAAGCGGGAGCACAATCCCCAGCGATATGCAGAACATTACGAATTGCAACAAATTCTCAAAGATGTTATTCTAACATTACGGAATCGGCGCTATCGGGAGGTATTACTCTACACCTACCTGGCGGGTATGGAAGAAAGTGAACTGGCAAGTTACCTGGAAGTATCGGTACAGGAGATTTATATGTGGCGTCACAGGGCATTGCAAGCGATACGGAATAAATCCGAGATCATAGAGGTTTTACGATTATATCGAGAATAGTTGTTAAATGCAATTTCGAATGTTGGGGAACGAGAAAAAGCACGTACTTGAGGTAGAAAATCAATGGGTTGCACTGAGCTGCGTCAGTTGTTGATGCACACTGATTGGCGGGAAAGTGATTGCTTGAGTAGTGACATTGTTTCCCATATACGCACATGTCTCCACTGCGATCACGGATTGGTACAGCTTATAGAGGTAATTATAGTTGACGACCCACTTAGTTGCGAACAGTGCCAAACAAATTTGCCCGATTATTATGAGGCTACCCGCCCCGAATATCCACTTGTTGTAATGACCAATGAAAAAATGGCCCAGATAGTATTCCATCTGAGCCACTGCATCGCTTGCCACGAAGAATATGAAGAACTGGTGCTCCTCTCTGAGCTAGAAGAGCGGAATGAGATGGTAGACCTTTAAGGTTACTCGCTCTCACGCGCTCGAGACCTCTCGTGCTGAGTCAAGAGGCGTTTGCGCAGCCTGATATTCTGCGGAGTAACCTCTACGAGTTCATCATTATTGATAAAATCCAACGATTGTTCCAGGCTCATAATAATTGCCGGGGTCAACCGCACCGCGATATCAGAGGTAGAGGAGCGCACATTCGTCTTCTGTTTCTCTTTACAGACATTGATTGTCATATCCATGGGACGTACATTCAGACCGACAATCATTCCTACGTATACCGGCGTGCCTGGTTCTATGAAGGTATCACCACGCTGCTGAGCATTGTTCAGCCCGTATGTCACCGCAACACCCGTCTCTGAGGCGATGAGAGCACCCATGCGTGTTGTGCCAATTTTGCCCAACCACGGTTCGTAGCTGACAAGCAGGCTGCTCATTGCACCATTGCCCTGCGTCAGCGTTAGAAACGCATTGCGGAATCCGATTAAACCACGCGTAGGAATGTGATATTCCAGACGTACGTTACCGGAACCATCATTGGTCATATTGATCAACTGAGCTTTACGTGACGCTAAAGTCTCAGTGAGCACCCCGATATAACCATCCCTTGTGTCGATTACCAGGTGCTCGATCGGTTCGAGAGCCTTCCCGTATTCATCGTCGTGGGTGATTACCTCGGGGCGCGATACCTGGAATTCATAACCCTCACGGCGCATTGTCTCGATCAGGACCGAAAGATGTAGTTCACCACGGCCTGAGACGATAAACTCGTCGGGAGAGTTGCCATCCACTACCCGCAAGCTGACATTGGTTTCTAATTCGCGATAGAGGCGCGATCGCAACTGCCGGGAGGTAGGATATTTCCCTTCACGACCCGCGAAAGGACTGGTATTTACCCCGAAGGTCATCTTCAGCGTTGGCGCGGTAATGGCAATGGTCGGTAAAGCTTCAGGATAGTCAACATCGGCAATTGTTTCTCCAATATTGGCGTTGGCGATACCTGTCAAAGCCACGATATCGCCGGCTAAAGCTTCGGGGACCTCCAGGCGCTGCAGTCCCTTATAGGTCAGTACAAGATTTATTTTCTGTCGAGATACCACGCCATCCCGGTTGATATGTGCGACAAAGGTGTTTGGGGTAACTCGTCCTCGTACGACACGACCAATGGCATATTTGCCCTTATAGTCATCGTAGTCGAGCGCCGCAACCAGCATTTGAAGTGGGGCATCGGTATCCACCAGTGGAGCGGGGATGGTATTTACAATTGTCTCAAAGAGAGGCTCAAGGTTCACTCGCTCGTCATCTGGATGGTACATGGCTACCCCATCGCGACCGATAGCGTACAGGGTAGGAAAATTGAGGTGAGCATCCGTGGTCGCCAGTTCAAGGAAGAGATCCTGGGTCCATTCATGGACCTGCTCGACGCGCGCATCGCGACGATCAATTTTATTGATGACGACAATTGGTTGTAAGTTAAGCTCCAGAGCTTTTTGTAGCACGAAGCGGGTCTGGGGCATAGGGCCTTCTACGGCATCGATGAGCAGAATACACCCATCGGCCATATTGAGCACGCGCTCGACCTCACCCCCAAAATCGGCATGGCCTGGAGTATCGATAATATTGATCTTTATGCCTCGATAGATGATAGCGGTGTTCTTCGCCAGGATGGTGATGCCGCGCTCCCGCTCCTGGTCATTAGAATCCATGATAAGCTCGCCCATGTTCTGATTTTCGCGGAAGATATGGCTCTGCTTGAGCAACCCATCCACCAGTGTAGTTTTCCCATGATCGACGTGGGCGATAATTGCGACATTGCGTATGTCATTTCGTCGTACCAATTTTTCAGTGTGGATCATAGTATTTTGAACCTGCATAATAAAAATGTATAACTCCTTAAAGGCAAAAGAAAACCGGACGGTTTCTTTCGCCCGGTGAATAGGTTAGTTTTATACCGCTACTCTCAGGTTACATT
This sequence comes from Ktedonobacteraceae bacterium, assembly GCA_041499255.1. Classification (GTDB taxonomy): domain Bacteria; phylum Chloroflexota; class Ktedonobacteria; order Ktedonobacterales; family Ktedonobacteraceae; genus UBA11361. Next base: position 3,833 of record JBGQJX010000103.1, read on the forward strand.
GTATCTTTTCTAAAGGGTGGCGTCAAGCGCCGGATGCTACTGAAAACTTGCTGCTTGTTGCGGGCCAGCATTGTTCAAAGCCTGGTCGATGTTATAGCACGCTGTGATCAGCGAGAGGTGCGTGAAGGCCTGTGGATAGTTCCCAAGCGCCTCGCCTGTAAGGCCTATCTCTTCGGCGTAGAGTCCGACATGGTTACTGTAGGTCAGCATCTTCTCCAGCATTAAACGGCCCTCGTCCACACGCCCGGCCCGAGCGAGCGACTCCGCCATCCAAAAACTACAGGGACTGAAAGTACCCTCGATACTCCCTAACCCGTCGTCTGCTGCTGTTTTGGGGTTGTAGCGGCTCACCAGTGAGTCGTTGGTTAATTCTATTTGGATACGATCGATAGTAGAAAGGATGCGCGGGTCAGTCGGGCCAGCGAATTTGGTAAGAACCATCAACAAAGCGCTCGCATCAATAGCATCGCTGCCATAGTATTGCACAAAGCTTTTTTTTGTTTTATGCCACCCCTTATCCATTATCTCTTCGTAAATTTGAGCGCTTAACCTCATCCAATCGCCCATAGGCGCCGGCAACCCCCGGTGGCGTACCAGGCGCAACGCGCGATCGAAGGCTATCCAGCTCATCAGGCGCGAATGGACAAAGTGCTTCGGGCCGCCCCGCACCTCCCAGATACCCTCATCGGGTTCCTGCCAATGTTCACTCAGCCATCCAAGGAGACGGCGCAAGTTGATCCACAGGTCATAGGAAATAGCATCATAGCGGTTGTAGATGTAGATGGCGTCCATCAACTCACCGTAGATATCGAGCTGCTGCTGTTTATACGCGCCATTGCCGATGCGCACAGGGGCGCTTTGCCGATATCCTTCCAGGTGATCCAGGGTTACCTCCTGTAAATCGTGCTTACCATCAATGGTATACATCGGTTGTAGCGAACCATTTTCTTTTAACTCGTGGCAGCGAGCATTGAGCCAGCCCATAAAAGCCTCGGCTTCATGCGAAAAACCGAGGATCAGCAAGCTGTAAAGGGTGAACGCCGAATCTCGCAACCAGGAGTAGCGGTAATCCCAGTTTCGCGACCCGCCCAACGTCTCAGGCAGGCTCGTGGTCGGAGCAGCAACAATAGCACCCGATGGAGCGTAGGTGAGGAGTTTTAAGACCAGCGCTGAACGCTGCACCATCTCACGCCAGCGCCCTTTATACTGGCACTGCGCTAACCATCTACGCCAGAATCTTATCGTTTCTTCAGCCGCAGCCCGGTATTCTCTATCAGTCAGATGGCCATGTTGCAGGTCATCACCTTTTGAGCTCTCAAGCATAAAGTGTATCGATTGGCCTTCGGACAAGGTAAATTGAGCCTGTACTCCGCCCTGACCATCCACTTCAAGTGGTACATTGGATGTCAACCCCAAACAAAGACTTTGACTCAGGAAAGTAGCCCCACCGTCCGAAATGTGAACTGTATGAGTATCACGCGCATAGTTAAACGCGGGCCTGCACACAACCTCAAATGGAAGCGTACCACGCACTACGGTAACGCTCCGTATGAGGTAGTGTGCGTGTTCTGCGCTGCCAGTCTTTTTAATGGGCATAAAGTCGATGATCTCACCCACACCATCAACGGTGAGGAAGCGCGAGATGAGCACATTAGTTTCCGGTATATAGAGTTGTCGATAGCGCGCATGTTCTACATTCGTAGGCGCAATGCGAAAAAAGCCGCCTTTATGTACATCAAGCAACGCACCAAAAACACTGGGGGAGTCGAAACGTGGTAGGCAGCACCAGTCTATTGAACCATTCATACCAACCAGTGCAACTGTATGCAGGTCGCCAATGACAGCATAATCCTCGATCGGGAGATAAGCTCTTTCTGATGAAGCTTGATTCTTTGACTGGTCCATATACGGTTACCTCGAGAAATAATTGTTCTTGTTCATAGATACGGTTTCCAATAGTTGAAAGGCGTTAATTTCGCTTATATACACCCATCATAACATACAATATACCGCTACCATTGATTTTGTGCAAAGTGTTTTACGTTTGTTACGCGAAGCGATTGTCTAAGCAATAAATGTAATAGAGGCAATTATAGGACATGTCTTATGGATAATGATATACTCTATACAATGGTTGGGATTCCAACTATTGTTCTTTGATCTGTTCCATCAGTGTATGACTCTCCCTTGTAGTATGGGAGCCGAAGAAAGGGTATGTTATGTCAACGAAGATTACCACGGCTGGCGTCCACCATATCCGTCTGATAGTCACCGACCCGGTTCGTTCGCGGGACTTCTACACCAGTCTGCTCAACTTCACAGTAGCCGCCGAGTTACCTCCAGGGTTTGTACTTACGAACGGCAATATGCTGCTGGGTGTCACTCCGCCATGGGACTCAAGCCAGGCTATCGATAGCGACCGTTTTAGCCCTCATCGCGTGGGGCTGGATCATCTCAGTTTTGGCGTTGCCAACCGCGCTGAACTCGAAAAAGCCGCGGCGCTATTCGAAAAACACGGGGTTGAGCATGGAGAAGTCAGAGATCTTCCACCATTTGGCATCACTATTCTCAGTTTTAGTGACCCGGACGGAATCCAACTGGAATTAACCGCACCCCTCGAATAAGCTTCATGCCGACCCAGGCACACCCACAGCCTGGGATCAGCCTGCTATATTTCAAATCCTGGAGCACATCCATGTTATCACAAATACGCATTCTGGCCGTTGATATTGGTACAGGAACACAGGATATCCTGCTCTTTGAGAGTGGGAAGACGATAGAGAATTGCTTCAAAATGGTCATGCCGTCCCCGACGGTCATCATTGCCGAACGTATCAAACGTGCCACAGAGCGAGGCCAGCCGCTTTTGTTGACGGGCGTAACGATGGGAGGTGGACCATGCCATTGGGCTGCGCGGGATCATGCGCTGGCCGGTTATGCTGTTGCCGTTACTTCCGAAGCGGGTCGGACATTTGATGATGACCTGACTATGGTCGAGCGCATGGGTTTTGAGGTCATCGACGTGGAAGAGGCAAGGAGGCGCGCAGCGGACCCGGCTCTTGTGCATATTGAGCTACAAGATTTTCATGCTCAGGCCATCATCAGCGCGATGCAAGCTTTTGATGTCAACCCGCGGATTGATGCCCTGGCTATCGCGGCCTTCGATCATGGCGCAGCTCCTCCTGGGATTAGCGATAGGCGTTTCCGCTTTGATTTTATTGAAGAGACCGTGCGAAAAGAGCCAACGCCCAGCGCTTTTGCTTATGCCGCGGAACGCACTCCTGCCGACCTGACGCGCCTGCGCGCAATTGCCACGAGCGCGAACCGCTATTTAGAACTGAGCGGCTCATCTCCAGGAACACCGCTGCTATTGATGGATACTGGTTCAGCGGCGGTCTTAGGTTCGCTAGAGGATCCACTGGTGCATAGTCAACAGAATAGCCTGCTGTGTAATATTGGTAATTTCCATACGCTGGCTTTCCACCTTGTTGGGGGGCTGATCGTGGGTATTTTTGAGCATCATACCGGAGAGATCAATCGTACACAATTAGAGGACATGCTGGAAAAGTTGGCAAAAGGAACACTCACGAATGAGGAGGTCTTTAACACAAGCGGCCATGGCGCGCTGATACTCGATTCTCCTTCCAAAAATGGCAGCGGATTTCCATTTTTGGCCGTGACAGGTCCGCGGCGGGAGATGCTGCGCGGGTCATCGCTGCACCCCTACGAGGCAACACCGCACGGTGATATGATGCTGGCCGGCTGTTTTGGGCTGTTGCGCGCGCTGGCGGATCACGAGCCAGCATTGGCTCCAATGATTGAGCCATCGTTACTCGGGAATTAATTGTCACCTACCGTGAATCACTACGGAAAACCAAAGATCATTAAATCGCCAGGCATGTCTAAACTGTACCGGGACACTTTTGCAGCTCAAGATGGACTGTTTCAAGCGACTTTTTGAGACTCTTTATGACGTTGACCGTTTCAACTGGATTAGCAACGCCTTCTTCCTCCTCTTCAAACACGCCTTCTTCTAATATCCTCACTTCCTCAACGAGACGGTCATGCAGCTTGCGTAATTGTTCGCATTTGTCAGTTTTCTTACTCATGGTGTTCGGTTCACCTCCATCATGTACGAGTCCTTCTCTACTTTTATTCAACATTGGGGGCCGGAAGAAAGTCATGCCCCTTTTAATTATAGCGTTCCAGGTGGCAAAAGTCATGATCTACAAGACGCAAAAATATACATGCGGCTCCTACTTCCGGGCTAAGACAACGCTAGCTACGCACTCTACACTGGAGGAAACATATATTTGGGCAATATGGAACGTGGGCAATCGGTAAGAAGAAAACAAGGCCTTGACTGGACAACGACGAGTGTACTATTCTGCTACTATCGGTATTGAGACCCCTGACAAAACATAGGAGGAAAGCATGATTAAGCCCTACACTGCCGTCGGACTCATTCCCACCGTGCGAGGCATTCGCACACGCAGCGATATCAAACGTAACCTCGAACACCTCTCTCACCTCGTCAAAGCCGCCGCCTGGCTATCCAGCCTTGACCTACCCGTCAGGCTCATCGCTTTCCCAGAGGGAGCGCTACAGGGATTTAACGATGAAGTTCTCGATCTAGATCATGTCCAGTTCGCCCGTGAATGCGCTATCGATATCCCTGGAGAGGAAACCGAAGCCCTGGGCAAAATCGCTCGCACCTACAACGCATTTATTATGGCCCAGGCGAAAGCCCACCACCCTGAAATTAAGGATCGTTTCTTCAATGTCGGCTTCATCCTCGATCCCCAAGGTGAAGTGATCTTGCAGCACTATAAGGTCTCGCCACTCTTCCCGGTCGAACACTCCGTCTGCCCTCACGATATCCTGGATTGGTGGGTTGAACGATATGGCCGCACCCTGGATGCGTTCTGGCCGGTCGTTGATACAGAAATAGGGCGCCTGGGCATTATGATGGCCAACGAGGGTTCCTATCCCGAAAACGCGCGCGCTCTTGCCATGAACGGCGCCGAAGTGGTCTACCGTGCATCCTACCCTCATCCGGCAACGGGCAACGAGATATTTGAAATTCAGAGCCGCGCCCGTGCGCTTGACAACAATATGTACATCGTAGCTCCCAATATGGGCACCTACTATCTCTTCCCTGAGGATGATACCGCCATCGATACCTTCGGTGGGCGTTCCTTCATCATTAATTATAAGGGGCAGATTGTTGGTCGCCAGGACTACGGAGCGGGATCGACATACGTTGGTGGCGTCATCGACATTGAGGCCATGCGTGACCACAGGGCGCGTGCCCAGTGGGACAACTGGATAAAGGATCTGCGGACCGAACTCTACCAGGTCGTCTACGAACAGCCGATTTATCCCAAGAATCTGTACCTTGACCGAGAACCGATGAAACACGCCGAGTATCGTGAGAAGGTTATTCAGAAGCAGATTGACCTGATGCATGAACGCGGTATCTGGGTCAAACCGGAGCGATAAACAAACCAAAGAGGGAGGTGAAGTTGGGCTAAGTTCCGACTTTACCTGCCGCTTTGTTTATATTGACGTTTAAACTAAATTAACCTCAGCAATTCTTGTGAGGGGATTGCTGAGGGGGAGTAATGTATCCAAAAGAACCAAACTCAGGAGCATTACTCTCATGAACCTTAACACACTGAAAGAATTTCGTCACGGGATGTACAACTGCTTTGGCAACGCGAAAGACGCCCTGTTCAATCTGGTGGATGCGCTCTCCAGTGAAGCAGGAGCGAGCAGCTTCCCCGAATTGTCGTTCTCGCCGTTTTTTGAGCGGACCTGGGCCAGCTTGTACGAAGCTCTGGAAGATGGCCAGATCGATGCCGAGCGACTGCGCCAGGTCTTTGTGGACTTCGCGCCACTGCCCCAAGCAGGTGAGATCGTTTTTCTGGGGGTGGACACCAGCAACCTGTACCGCCCGGAGGCCGAGACCGCCGAGGATCGGACGTTGGTTCCCATTGCCAATTTGCCCAAGACCACGCACGTTGCCAGCCCTGGGTGGGTTATGAGTCACGTGGTCCTCTTGCCCAAACAAGCCGGTCAAGGCACCTTCGTGCTGGACACGGCGCGGGTGCGTTCGACGGAACTGGCCACTGAGGTTGCCGCCCGCCAACTGCGCGCCGTCGTGGCATTGTTGGTGGCTCGTGGGTTGCATCCCATCATTCTCGGCGACCGCTGGTACGCCTGCGCGCCGTTCCTGGCTCGCTTGGCCGACGTCGAGGCTGCTAGCCTGTTGCGGGTCAAAAGTAATCGCGTCTTCTACCGTCCAGCTCCGGGGCGTCTTCCTGGCCAGTTGGGAGCCAGTCGCAAGGATGGGGACCGCTTTCAATGCAAAGACGAGAGCAGCCACGGCGAAGCGGATGAGACCTGGGAAGGTCTCGACGCCAAAGGGGCGCGGATCGAGGTGCGGTGTTGGAACCACTTGCACCTGCGCACGGCACGCTGGGTGGAGGTTTCGGTGATCCAGATCATCCGTCATGGGGCCAGTGGGAAGGCTCGTGACCCCAAGATCAGTTGGTTTGTCTGGAAAGGCGATCGCTCTGCTCCTCTGGCCGAGATCAGCCCGACGTATCGGTTGCGCTACTCGCATGAGCATGGCTATCGTTTTGACAAACAGGAGTTGCTCTGGGATGTGCCACGGCTGAGTACCCCGCAACGGACTGAACGCTGGACGCAAATAGTCGCCTGCGCTCACAATCTCCTGGTGTTGGCTCTTCCTCTGGTGGAGGGTTGCTATCGACCGTGGGAGACACGCTACTCGCTTCGGACGTTGGCGCAGGTGCGACGGGCTATGCCCACCCTTTTGCACCAGTTGGGGACGCCTGCTCGACCGCCACAACTGCGTGGAAAAGCGCCGGGACGGGCCAAAGGCTTTCATCCCAAGCCCAGGACACGTCATCCGGCGATTCGTAAAACGAGCAAAAAGCAGAAAACGAGCAAAAAGAGAGCCTCTGCCTGAGGTTGTTCGACTGATCTTTTTCATTTCTACTCGTCTTTCTTGGTTCTGAGCTATCGATCATATGGCTCAGCTAGGTCCGTGTTAGTTTAAACGTCAATTTCACTGTATATAAACACATTATACATTACGTAAACAGTACACGATGGTTGCGTTATTCCCCCTTCTTTACACCTTCAAGGTGCAACCTCAATAAATTAAGAG
>JBGQJX010000104.1:0-10978 GCA_041499255.1 Ktedonobacteraceae bacterium
ATGCTTGAGCGGGGTCGCCAGACAATCCAGATGGATAGCAAAGTGCGCCAAAACTGCGCGACGGGCCTCGGCGAACGGGTTATTGTACGCAAAGCCAGGGTGAGCAACGCAGAGAAGATTACGCTTTTACCACTGAGCGGCGGCACACCTATTCAAGAGAGTGATCTGCAATATATCAGCCGTTATATGATTGGCTTGCCCGTGACTATTGGAGATCTGCTCCAGGTGGGGACGCCTGGAACTGCTCCACGAGAATTCTTGATTATTGGTACTAGCCCCGCCACTCCGAGCTATGCGCTACAAAAAAAACGCAACAGCGGGGACCTCAACGTGATCACGCCTCCAGTGATGCCACAATCCGCGGCTGAGATCGAGGCCGTAGTCGTACAGCAGGGAACTGTTGTTAAAGCGCAGGCAAGAGGCGCGAATCATGGAGCAGCAGGACGGGTAAGTTATGAAGATATTGGCGGGTTGGGCAAAGAACTCCAACGCATCCGGGAAATGATCGAGCTGCCATTGAAATATCCCGCCGTTTTTGATCGTCTAGGAGTCGAGCCGCCCAAGGGAGTATTACTGTATGGCCCTCCCGGCACCGGTAAAACGCTGATCGCGCGTGTTGTGGCGGCAGAGACAAATGCCTTTTTTTCTATTATCAATGGTCCTGAAATCGTGAATAGTGTCTACGGGAAGAGCGAGGCACTGCTGCGCGATGTTTTCCAGGAGGCCCAACGCCGGGCGCCGAGCATCATTTTCATAGACGAACTGGACGCGCTAGGAACGAAACGGGAGACGTCTGGCGAGCTAGAGCGACGTATCGTGGGGCAGTTGCTGACGTTGATGGATGGCATGGCCTCGCGCGGGCAGGTGGTAGTGATTGGCGCGACTAATCAGCCCAACGCACTCGACCCGGCATTGCGACGTCCAGGCCGTTTTGACCGCGAGATCGGGTTGCGCGTCCCTGATGTACGCGCACGCACTGAGATACTGCGCATTCACAGCAAAGACGCGGCGCTGGCAAACGATATTGACTTTGCACGACTGGCGCAATTGACCCCTGGTTTTGTTGGGGCGGACCTGGAGGCTCTCTGCCGCGAGGCGGCAATGATCGCTCTGCGCAGGGTATTGCCGCATATCGACTACCAGCGCGGCTACATTCCCTACGAGACGTTGGTCAGCCTGAGCATAACTATGGCAGATTTCCAGGCCGCTTTGCGCGAGATTGAGCCTTCGACCACTCGCGAGGTCTATGTCGAGGTCAGCGAAACTACCTGGGATGATATTGGAGGTCTAGAGAAGACCAAGGACTTGCTAACTGAAGGGGTTGAGTGGCCTTTGCGCTACCCTGAAGTCTACGCGAATGTCAAGGCTGAGCCACCACGCGGCGTGCTGCTGTCCGGCCCTCCCGGATCAGGGAAGACGCTGATAGCACGAGCATTGGCGAACCAATGTGAAGCAAACTTCATTTCCATAAAAGGACCCGAACTACTTTCAAAGTGGGTCGGTGAAGCCGAAAAAGGGATACGGGAAGTTTTTCGGCACGCCAAACAAGCCGCACCCTGTATTGTCTTCTTCGACGAAATCGATTCACTGGCCCCAAGACGTTCTGGAGAAGTCGATAGGAATTTCAGCAACAGTGTAATAGCCCAATTGCTGACGGAAATGGATGGCATAGAGGGAAGAGAAGGAGTCATCGTGTTGGGCGCTACCAACCGACCAGAGTTAATTGATCCTGCCTTGCTGCGACCAGGACGCTTTGACCTGGTGGTTGAGTTGGAGTACCCTGACGAGGAAGAGCGGCAGGCCATCTTTGCTGTACACACACGCGACAAAGCGATTGCCCCAGATGTAACGGTGGAGGAACTGGCAAGCCTGACTCCGGGACGCAACGGTGCGGATATCGAGGCCATCTGCCGTCGCGCTGCGCTGCTGGCTCTGCGTGAATGGATTACACCAAGGCTGAGCATCCATCGTGTCCAGGTCACTGAAACAACCGAAAATGGGGAACCGCTGAGCGGAAAAGAGAGTGAAGCCGTGCAGGAGGATACTTCTTTACCAGCCCTTCCCACCAGCCGTTTCCAGATTCGCGCCGAGCACTTTGCGCGGGCGATCGATGAACAACGCGAGCGCTATACAGTTCAAGAAGTGGCGGAGGAGAGCATTGCCAGACAAGAAGCTGGACGCCGACGATTGATTGAGATGGCCGCCAACGCGGATGCCAATGGTCAACCGCCCTTGAGAGGCTTCCGCTTATGGCTGGCGCGTCTTTTTGGATTGGTTCCCCGAGAAGTATAATTGCCATGACAGATGGAATGAGGTGCTTGTGACACAATCACAAGCACCTCATTCCATCTGTCATTTGAGTGCCGATATGGTAAGTATTGTGACAACACAGGCATGAAAGCCGTTCTTAAAATATATGAGCAAAAGGTTATTCAAGACTTATACCAGTACAAAATCAAGTACTACCTACTTACAATGTAGTATAGAACTATGCTATAATAAGTTACGGAGAGACAAAGCCAAATAAGCGAAGGGAGAAACATATGTCGAATATGTCCGAACACTCCTCTTCCGACTCTCGTGAGCAGATTGCAGAGGCGTACCTGAAGGTCCTCCGGTTGATTGACGACAGGGTTACCCCTTTTCTTGGGAAAGTTACAACGCGCGTCCTGGTGCAAGGTGCCGCCAAAAAAGTTTCGAGTACTTATCCATTTCTCCATTTTCTCATCAAGATGCCTTACACTGAAATTGTCCCAGCGGTGATGCAAGAACAACTGAGCGGGGTCTCCACCGTTGAACTGGCAGCCGCATTAGATGCGTTGTTACAGGAGTGTTTTGCCGGCCTCAAGGAATTGACCGGAGACCTTATTGCGCCCCCCATTTATGATGAAGTTACACGTGAATTAGAACAGTTGCATTAGGAAAGACACATGGAGAGCAGCGTGCAATCACAGACCAGGCCAACAGAAAGCGCGTATCGCTCATCCCACATCCAGAATGGTGATCGCATAGCAGCTATCCGCGAGGAGATGGAATACCTCAATACCATCGGCAAGAGCTTCGTAGCTGCTATCGATCGTTTTCAGGTTCACCGGGCATTGCTAGCTGCTTTACAAGAGCTTTACAGTTTTGCCGCCTGTTCCATATTACTCAAAGGTGAGCCTTTTGATTTATCAATTATCCCCTGTTATCCTCTCAGTCAAGCGTTTTTAGCAGCCATGATCGAGCGTATCGCCAGCGCGGCCAGCGTGATAGACTTTCCCTTTGTATCCGTCAAAGAGCTAGCAATTGCCTCGTATCTTGATGCTCCTGATGAACTCTCTATCGCCCAGGAACAGGATAAGATAGGAGGGACCGAGATATGTTCTTTTTTAAGCATTCCTCTTACCGTAGAGAATCGCATCATTGGCATGTTGAGCTTATTCGATGAGCGCGAAGGAACATTCGACTCTGAATTGCTGAAACTGACGACGATGATCGCTGACTACGCGGCGGTCGCGCTAGAGAATGTCCGTTTGCGTGAACGCGAGACCGCGCTCTGGAGACAGGCCGAAATAGGTCGTCAGCGCCTTGAGTTGATTATCAGCAGCATGGCTGAGGGATTACTAATCGCAAATGAACGAGGCGGAATTACCTTACTCAATTTATCTGCACGGCATTTACTGGCACAAGCACGGGTAGATCTCAAGCAAGAGATTCCTTTACGCGAACTGGCAACGAGCAGTAATGTGAGCTGGCTACCAAGGCTGGTCGAAATCATCGACCAGGGCCTAAAAGGTGAAACAGTGATGAACCAGGAACTGATCGCTGGAGAGGCGGGTGAATCCGTTCCGCTGACACTCAGTATTAGCGCTGCTCCGCTTCATGACACCAGCCAGTCACGATCGCGCCCCATAGGTGTTGTTGCTGTGCTCAATGACGTGACAGCAAACAAACAGATTGAAAAGCTGAAAGATGAGTTTGTATCTGTCGTTTCGCATGAACTCCGTTCTCCGCTCACTGCGATTAAAGGCTACACGCAGCATCTTATACGACGAATCGAACGACGATTACGCAAGACACAGCAAGAGTATCTCCAACAGGGCAAGGCAATAACTACTGCTGATATCCCCGAGAGCTATGATTTGCGCAGCCTGAGCATAGTGCAGAGCCAGGCTGATCACCTTGAACGCCTGGTAAATGATCTGCTTGACCTCTCACGAGTCCAGTGGGGGAAATTACATCTACATTACAGCAGCTTTTACCTGGCCGATGTACTCAGTGAAAGCGTACGGTCAGTGCAGGCCAGCGCAGAACAACATACTATCTACCTCGACATCGCGACGCAAGATACGAGCATCGTGGCCGACAAAATGCGCTTGAGCCAGGTGATCGGGAATATCCTGGACAATGCCATCAAATATTCGCCACATGGCGGACAGGTGATGGTCAAACTAGAGAAACAAACAGACGAGTATCTTGTAAGTATTACTGATCAGGGAATTGGCATCAGCCCGGAGTACCTGGACCATATTTTTGAACGCTTCTATCGAGTGCGCAACACAGCCAGTCTTCAATACTCTGGGATCGGGTTGGGATTATATGTCACTAAAGCCATCGTCGAAGGACATGGTGGGCGCATCTGGGTAATGAATAATGAAGGCCTTGGTTGCACGTTCTCTTTTACAGTGCCTGCAACAGGTCGGTCGGACTAGAATCAAAACGGTCGCGCAGGTACGTGAGTCCAAAGGGCGTAAAGTGTATAGAGGCCCAACTTGAACGAAGATATTGGATGCTCCGCAGGATACGCGCCTCGCCCCATAGAGGGTGGCGCAGGTCGCGCAAAGCATTGAAGAAATCAATGGAACTCGAGAGAAGAACCCCGAACGAAATCGCCAGTATTTCTATGAGAGGTTGATGCGGTATAGCAATCGGCGCTAAGGATGTAAATAAACCGACATAGAGGACTAAAGCTGAAACGAAGGCGGGGAACAGGACATTTAGCCAGATGTAGAGCGTTGAGGGTTCTTGCAGATACATCACAGTCACGCCCAGGGGACTGATAGCCCAACCAATCAAGGGACCATTGCGCAGCAGGGTTACCAGCACATGAGCACATTCAAACAAGATAATCCACAACACGACGAATCCTGCCAGGCCCAATGGGTTGGATATGTGAATGCTGGTCGATATAATCGGCATATAGACTTTCTCGCCTCCCTATACCCTGGTCAGAAAAGTCCAACTACTGTTCATTAGTATTATACTATTATTCCTGGCCAAAAATGCAATGGGTCAGTGTGAAGGCTACCCAATGTTATACACTGTCCCAAAAGCAACCACTGAAATCACTCTTTTTGATTTGAGAATTACTCACTCCATCCTTTTTTGCCGACGAGAGGAACAAATACGCAACCACCCAATGAGCGTATTTCAGGACCCCATGGAGCGCGATGCACTACAAGTAACTCCTGCCGTTGCTGACTACCTACAGGTATGACTAAGATCCCCCAGGTAACAAGTTGATCTACGAGTTGCTGAGGAACCTCTGGAGCAGCCGCTGCTACCAGGATACGGTCATAAGGGGCGGCATCAGGCCAACCAAGTGAACCATCACCAACATAGAGAGAAATGTTTGTAACTGCCAACTGCCTGAGGCGCCTGGCCGCGTAGTATGCTAGTTGCTGAAACCGCTCGACACTATAGACATGGGCGGCTAAGCGCGCCAGGATGGCGGTTTGGTAGCCAGAGCCAGTGCCTATTTCCAGCACACGTTCTTTTCCACTAAGCTGCAACGCCTCTGTCATTAAAGCAACCATCAATGGTTGTGAAATGGTCTGCCCCATGGCTATAGGAAGAGCACAATCTGAATAGGCCATGTCGCGCTGCGCATCATCAATAAACAATTCTCTTGGCGTTGTGGATATGACAGAGAGAATTCGCTCGTCAGGGAAGCCTGCATTGCGGAGTTCGGATATCAGTTGTTGACGTTGCGTATCGATATTATGCGCCATATGTTTATTTGGTGTATTAAGAATAGGGATCGACGATCTATAAGTTTTGTTGTACGAACACTGCTACAGGGATTGTATCCAACAGTTAGAATGCGTCAAGGTGAGGAATATCTTTGGTGTGTGTGATGGGCGCTACTGGGCTCGAACCAGTGGCCTCTTCGGTGTGAACGAAGCGCTCTCCCACTGAGCTAAGCGCCCTTGCTATCGTTGACAGAAGCAACTATAGCATTAGAGATGAGTAATGTCAAGCATTCTATTGTTCCGCTGCAGTCTTTCTCATGGCCGGAAAGAGAATAACGTCGCGGATAGATTCCTGGTCAGCCATTAACATGGCAAGCCGGTCGACACCAATACCAAGTCCCCCAGTGGGGGGCATTCCAACCTCCAGAGCCTCAAGGAAATCTTCATCTAAGACCTGCGCCTCTTCGTCTCCCCGCTCACGTTGGCGCATCTGGTCCTCAAAACGGGCACGCTGATCGAGCGGATCGTTCAGTTCTGTGAAGGCATTCCCACATTCCAGGCCACCGACAAAGGGCTGGAAACGATCAACCAGGCCGGGAACCGTACGATGATCCTTTGCCAATGGCGAAACATCGCGCGGATAGTCGGTAAGAAAGATTGCCTGGTTCAAGGCAGGGATACCCTTACGGAACATTGCTTTCATGAGGTCATCGATCAAACGGCCACGCCCGAGCTTTGGATCAGCTTCATAGCCGTTGGCACGCATTGCCACAGCAAGGCTCTCTTTGTCAGGGTAAAGATTGACATCGATGCCTATAAATTCCGCAATTGCATCGAGCAAGCGAAAACGTCGCCATGGAGGGGTAAGGTCAATTGTATAACCCTGGTACATGATGCGCGGCGTTCCTTTCACTTCGAGAGCGATAAAGTGTATCATCTCTTCAACAAGCGTCATGATATCTTCATAATCAGCATAGGCCTGGTAACATTCCATCATGGTAAATTCAGGATTATGCGTGCGATCGATACCCTCGTTGCGGAAATTGCGTCCAATCTCATATACTCTCTCGAAACCGCCAACAATCAACCGCTTTAGATAAAGCTCAATAGCGATACGAAGGTAGAAATCTCGATCCAGTGTATTGTGATGGGTGATAAACGGGCGCGCGGTTGCACCACCATAGAGCGGTTGCAGGATGGGGGTCTCAACTTCCAGAAAGCCCAAAGAGTCCAGGTAACGCCGCATGGCTGATATGATACGGCTGCGGGTGACGAAGACATTCTTAATTTCGTCGCCATTAGCGATAAGATCGAGATAGCGCTTACGCTGTCGAATCTCCTTATCCTCTAAGCCATGATACTTCTCTGGCAGCGGGCGCAGTCCCTTGGATAGGAGACTGTACTCGCGTACATGTAGTGTGGGTTCACCGGTACGAGTCAAAAAGAGAAAGCCACTCGCCTGTACGAAATCGCCCATGTCTAGCAATTTGAGCATACGATAGGCATTTTCACCGAGATCGTTGATACGAAAGTAGGCCTGAATATTGCCGGTGCCATCTTCAATCTTTAGAAAGGCGACCTTGCCCATTTCGCGCATCAGACGAATACGGCCAGCGATGGTAAATGAGTTTTCCGGCCCTTGCCATTCATCAAAATGTTGTAAAATTTCCGAGATTGTATGTGTACGCATCACGCGACTGGGATATGGGTTGATACCTTGTTCCCGCAGGGCATGCAAGCGTTGTAAACGCATTTCACGTTCGTCTGCCATAGAGTTCTATTTTCCTCCTCCAACAAATTTTGCAGATATATTGTAACATCGATTTCATAGACCGAATAGTCATAGAGACATCTTCCCCATTAACAAAAACCGGCCTGCGGCTCCTTGTTCTGCGGGCCGCAGGCCGGTCGATTGCTGCTACTGCTTGGGAAAGTTATGAGATGGAAAGGATCGTGTACTCCTTCACTCCGCCGGGCGTAGAAACTATGACCAGGTCACCTACTTTATGGCCCAGCAGCGCTTTCCCGACCGGAGACTCATTGGAGATGCGACCAGCACTTGGGTTTGCCTCGTATGCTCCAACAAGCTTATAATTGTACTCGAGGCCATCGCTATTGCGTAGATGTACGACAGAACCGAGGGAGACAACGTCTGTGCGTACCTCGCTAATCAATTTCGCCTTGGCGAGCAGTTGTTCCAGATACTGGATTTTCCCCTCAAGAAGTGCTTGTTGGTTCTTGGCATCTTCATAAGCGGCATTGTCGATAACATCGCCGGATTCCTTGGCATCATGCAGATATTGGGCAACTTTAGCACGCCCAACTGTTGACAAATACTCCAACTGACTTTGTGCGTGTTGTAGTCCGTCACTGGTAATAACTTCCTGTGTCTCCATCTCTTTATCCCTTCAAAACTCTAGCAGAGAAAACATATCCAATGTTCTCTACCTATTCCTCGTTTACCTATCTTTTCTTACCTTGTGCAATGAGACAGGTAATCACCCTGCCGGATATCCAACATCTCCCCAAGTGATGTTGACTAATTCACCTGAATGAGAACGGAGTAACAGCTCTCCGCCTTCATTCGTGTCTTCTGCGACACCGCTGATGATTGTGTTGCCCTGGCGCACCTGAACTGGGCGGCCAAGGGTGGATAATTGGCTACGCCATCGCTCCCAAATTGCATGAGAGACCGGGCTATGGCCATATACTGTGTAAAAAGACTCCTGCGCTTCCTGCTGCAACGCTAGATAATCAGCCTCGACGTGCTGCAACAGGTGAGCAATGAACGCCTCTCGACTTACCGCATGTCCACATTCTGTCTCCAGTGTTGTCGCTATTGAACTCAGCGATCTCTGCTGTGAGCGACCGTGTCGATGTAGTGATTCTCTCTGAATATACCTATCTATAGAGAGAGAGCCTACAAGAGAAGCCTCAAGAGACAAATCCTGGATATGCCCATTAACATTGACACCAATACCAAGTATAGCAATCAATTGACTGGAGCGATCTTGCTCCGCCGCACCGTGTAGAATATGACTTGTCTCAATCAGGATACCTGCAACTTTGCGGTCTCCGATGAGCACATCATTTGGCCACTTGATGCTTGCGGTTATACCACAGGTTTCGATGATTGCATCCACGATAGCAAGCGAGGCGACCATAATCAATAAGTGTGGTGGGAAGAGAGGTCTGAGCAATGTAGATGAGAGTACATTGCAGCCAGCTACATCCACCCATCGTCGGCCTAGCCTGCCCTTGCCGGCAGTTTGACTGTCGGTAAGAACCACCACCCCCTCTTCTGGCCGCTCATTGGCCAGTTTCATAGCTAACGAGTTCGTTGAATCCACAGTGGGTAGGTAGAGCAGTTTATCGCCAATCCCGAATATTCGGGTTGCAAGTTGACGACGTACTTCAGCGACGTCAAGACCTTTGCTTTCTGAAGAGACGCTTAACTGCATACAGTATTGCTTATCCTACCAGTCTACATTGCGAATAACGTAGGAAGCCAAAAATAAGAAGAAACCTGCTTTCGCGAAATCATTCGAGAAGATCCATGCCAGGAACGGAACACCGTGGAAACGTCAATTCGAGCTTATGAAGCCGAAATTGATAGTAGAACGAAAATAATGTATAAAAATCCCAGAGTGAAGGCAATTATTGGAAAGCCAACACTCTGGGGGGACGCTGCACAGGCAGGAAGCATTAGCCACCTACCAGTGAGCTTGAGGCGGCACTATGGCCGACCACCTCTCATCTGGAAGGTGTGGAAAATCATTATGCTGCCTGTGCAGCGACTACGTTCATTCATTACACACCACCTCCTTTCATTGCGCTTATTGTACATTGCATTTTCCATGCTGTCAACCCTTTTTGAAAACTCGCAACAGCCTGGCCTATTTTGAGAAGAGATAAAACACTATGAAGTGAGATGTAGCGAGATATGAATAGGTGAATTGTTCTGTGAAAATTATGTGAATGTAAATGAGACAGTTGACGCATGAAATTAACGGGGATACACTACACTGAGATATACTAAGCAGTGTGAGTATAGCATCCGAGGAAGGAGTGTCTGTCTTTGTCTATTGAACGAACAGCGCACCCCTATATTGTCCGCGACTCGGCTATCTATGGTGGGGAGCCGATTGTCGAAGGTACGCGTACAGGAGTACGCCACATCATTCTCCTCTTCCAATCGGGTAAAGACCCAGAAGAAATAGCTGATTCTCAACGCCTTACACTGGCACAGGTTTACGATGCTATTAGCTATTTTTATGATAATGAGGCCGAAATAGCGCACTATATCCGCAATGAATCGTGGGGCGCAAGCTAACTTTCGTAGGAGAGCTTTAGTTCCTGGTTCGAATAACGCTAATAATGGTGTTTAGCAGCCCGAAAGGCATAGATGTTCTGGCTGTTTTTTGCGTTTTTCGCAATTTCGCTCCTATACCTCTAGCAAAAGTCTTCTCTTTCGCGCTATAATTTGTATAGTAGCATCCTTGGAGAAAGTGACGTGGTTGAGTAAGCGCTACGCTCCGTGTCTCTTCAGTATCCACCGTCGTATACTACCAGGTCATAGTACAAGCTAGATTCACATATGTTGCACGACAGCATATGTGGCTACCCAATTTCTTTTGATGTATGTTTGTTCATCTGTCTGGACATTTGCTAGAGGGAGGACATTGCTATGCAGCAATATATTGATCTGCTCATCGACGCCCTCCTAGATGAGGGATTTACAGTTGAGGAGGCCAGCAGACTGATTCAATTACGTGAAGTGTTTGAAGAGAGGCGGGCAACCGAGGAGACGAATTATCATCGTTTTGTTCGCTGGCTGGTCGAACATGGTCGAATAAGCGATTGGTAGGAGGGTGGAAGGGTTACGGGGGGCGAGCACAAGGCCCAATACATTTCAAATAGGGACAAGTGGTGTAGCATCGGCCAACTGTTTGGAGCCCTGAGGTCGCACCACGATGACCACAAAATCTTCAAAGCGCTCCCCAGGTGCAAAGGGCTTGGGCGGG
>JBGQJX010000105.1:0-10722 GCA_041499255.1 Ktedonobacteraceae bacterium
AAATTCGGTAGTGGTCCAGCTATCGTTGTATTGAACGGCCAGCTCAACTTTCACGCCGTCGATCTCGCGATAAGTGCTGACCGGGCGAGACTGGATGCGGCCACGATTCTTGTTCAGGTAGCGCACAAAGGAGACCAGCCCGCCCTCAAAGTAGAAGGTCGCTTCACGGTCGCTGCGTTCATCATAAAGCGCGATGGTCATGCCGCGATTGAGGTAGGCCATTTCGCGGAAGCGCTGCTCCAGGATATCGAAACTGTAGTCGCGTGTTTCCATGACTGTCAGATCAGGCAAAAACGAGGTGGTAGTACCCGTCCCCTCCACTTCACCCAGGTTCATCAATGGTGTGACGGCTACTCCTCTTTCATAGCGTTGGCGCCAGAGCACTCCATCGCGTTTGACATCGACCTGGCACCACTCTGAGAGCGCGTTGACTACAGAGACACCCACGCCGTGCAGCCCGCTGCTGATCTGGTACCCGCCTCCGCCAAACTTCCCTCCTGCATGCAAAATGGTCATCACAACTTCAAGCGTAGAAAGGCCGGGACGCTGGTGGTGCTCCTCAACAGGGATGCCGCGTCCATTATCTTCTATTGTTACTGAGCTGTCGGCGTGGATGGTGACGGTGACAGTATCGGCAAACCCGGCCATCACTTCGTCAATGCTGTTATCGACGACTTCATAGATCAGGTGATGCAGGCCGCGCTGGTCGGTTGCGCCAATGTACATACCAGGACGTACGCGTACAGCCTCTAAACCCTCGAGAATCTGGATATTTTGCTCTCCATAGCCATTTTCGCCGCCATTCCCATTCCCGTTCAGTTTGCCGTTGCCATTTTTGTGTGTGCCATTGCCAGGTAGAGCTTGATGAT
The DNA here is from genome assembly GCA_041499255.1 of Ktedonobacteraceae bacterium. Taxonomy (GTDB): domain Bacteria; phylum Chloroflexota; class Ktedonobacteria; order Ktedonobacterales; family Ktedonobacteraceae; genus UBA11361. The sequence continues at coordinate 870 of JBGQJX010000105.1, forward strand.
CATCGGAAAATTGCTCTGTCATAATTGATTCTCTCGTTTTTGCCATAGTAGCCTGCACCTTTTGCGAGATTTAGTGAAGCGGCGCTTCGGTGATTGTTGTGTGACCAAAGAGGAGCGTTCTTTAGAAAATGTATTCTTTTAGCATAGGGAAAATGTGGCAAAAGTACCGCATTTTCTGACTCTTCATTATATCACATTTGAGCGCTAAAGGAAATGTTGAAGCCCCCTCATTTCGCTTTGAACAAAGAAGATGTGAGGCGCGCCGGCAGGAATTTTACCCCTGCTGGTGCGCCTCACATCTTCTCTGCTTAGTACCTTGGGCCGCTCATGGGGACACCTGGATTCGCGGGAGGCATACCTTGCATTCCCTGCATAGCTGGCACGTTTGACATGCCAGGCATATTTTGCATTGGCATACCAGTCAGACTGGTGGCGCAATATGGGCAGTAGGTCCAGCGCAGTTCGAGCAGGCGCTCGCACTTGGGGCATGGCCGCTTCAACTTTTGACCACAGGATGGGCACACCTGGAAATCTGACTCCACACGCGCGTGACAATTAGTGCAGGTCTGGCGCTCTGTCATCTCCGCCAGCAACGATTCTTCCTCTAACTGTCGCTCATAAATTTCTGCAAGTGTATGCCGGGGGCGTAAAATCAGGTAGATGAACAGGCCACCGATGAAAAAGACTGCGACCAATAACGTCCCCAGTATTTGCGATAGAAAGTCCTGCGTCCGCGAACGTATGTCGCGGAAAGTCCAGATGATCAGGCTGAGCCAGAATATAACGAGAAAGGCGACTAAAAAGCCAATAAAAATTCCCAGGTAGTTTGTGATATTAGACAGGGTAGAACTGCCCGAGGTGGTGGCTGTTGCTGTTGCCGCCGCCGTAGGACTGGAAACAGCCGTCGGTGTTACTGCTGGCCCTATCGTGAGTATTGTATTGAGAATATGTATCACTTGTGAATGTGTCATCGCAGGCCTAACGCCCCTTTCAGGATATACATAAAAGTGTGTCTCAAATTAAAACGTTCTCAAGAAGAAAACAGCAACAATATTAGGACTATTGTGATATCAATCAATGAATATTGATATTCACCAGATACTATTTGGAAAGTATATGGGGGCGATCGCCCTGCCTCCCTTATTGGAATAGTATCGTCTTTATTTCCCCCGCTCGTATGCCAACATATACAGGCTCACCAGCTTCAACATCTCCACCATTCCAAAAAAGTTGTTCTTGCGCTTCCTCTAGTAAGTTTGCCACAAAAGCTTTGCTCGAATCAACCCCCGGTCGTATGCTGGCCTCAACCGCGTGAGCAAGAGGATTATACACGCGTACAATCCACCCGCTGCCTGCGTGCTGTCTCTTGATCGCGCTAACGACGAGTTCGCGTGGTTCAATCTCAATCAATGTTGCGCGCGAGGATAGCGGTTTCTCTCGTGGCTGCTCAGCTTCGACAGCTTCCTGCGTACCTCTATCTGCCAGTGACATCACGATGCCTCGTATAGGGACATTGAAGGCCTGCGCTTCGCGCAGCACATTTGCTTCTTCCGCCTGCCAATCTCCGCTATGTGGTACCAGGGCATAATCAAACTCCTGGTGTCCCAGGCATTGACCCTCGGGCGTATGCTCCATCGGACCGGCGTGGCCGTGGCGCGTTGATAGGTCTCCACGCGATAGCCATTCCACGCAGCGAAGGAGTGTGAGCGCCACCGCCATCTGTCCTTCACCAACTCCCGGGCCGTCCTGCAATATTTCATACTCTGGTAGGCCGCGATTAAGCACCGCTAAGCCGGATGTGCCGTCGCTGACATCGACAAAACGTTTCTGCGGAAATGTGTTGACAGGTTCTTCCGCCCAATCGGCAACATTCTCTGGTCGCGCTGAGGCGACCGGGCGCGCGCGCACTTCAAATGTACCCTCGGCGGAAACATGTTCCACCTGCACTGGTACAGGAAAAATCGCCCGTAATCGGTGATCTTTTACTCTATTGTCCAGGCTGGTGCGAATATCGATACGGCGAACTCCAGGAGAAAGCCCTACGTCACTCACGATCGTGCAAACGCTCATGCGCGAGTTGCGTTCGGCGCGGTTGGTAGTACAGGCAACCGGCAAAGACCAGCGTCCGGTGATGCGTAATATCGCGCGGACTGGCCCTGCGCTGATCAGCTCGATCTTTGGCGGCTCAATCGGTTGACTGACCAGTACGTCCTCCGCAGGTGGACAATAGTTATACAGGTCGCCAACATCGCCACCATCTATAAAACGGTTGAGGCCTGTATAAATAGCCCCTGTGTGTTTGTCGGTAATCGTCAGCGTGCCGTCTTCCGCGCTGGCCTCCACTTTGTACCATTCATTCTCTATCCGGTGCTCCTCACCCGCCAGCGTGCTGGTTAGCGCGGGAGTTACCTCGACTTTGAGACCTCGAGGATACACCCAGAAAGTCTTAAGCCCGTAGGCAGGGAGATCACTGGCTACAAACTCGATCGTTTCGCGCACCTGGTCAATGGCCGACACATTCAGCAGGTGGATATCCTCGCTGTGCAAGATCGCCAGTACCTGCTGCTCGGCGGCAAGCAGGTCATGATCCTTGGGGGTAGCGCTCGCTCGCGGCGCGAGAAAGACTTCGATCTGCGCAATCCCAGGCTGCTGCTCTGCTTCAATATGCACACGTATAATTTCGTAGGTTCCTTCAGGCTGCCCCAGCATCATTGCCGCCGTGCTTTCTGCCAGGCGGATGAACGCGCCGGGAGCATTGGCGCCCATCAGCGTCACTGCCGTCGCGGTTGTCTCTCGCGGCAGTTGTGTCGAGCCAAGCTCCTGTCGCCAGCGGTTCACGACAGTAAAGGGTATGTGCTGACCCTGTTCGTCGATGATTACCGCGTTGCGCAGCGAACCTGGAAATGAGATGACTGCCTGGGCGATCTCTGCGCGCCGCCCAGGAGCGGGATTAAACACCACAATAGGAATCGGTTGATGATGTGTGTGCGTTGCCTGGACTGGAGCATGTGTATTCACCATTTCGGCAATACTCTGCATTGCCTGGGTTACGATACTTTCAGCAATCTGCTGGCTTTGCGCGAAGCGCACGGCATTTTCACGGTGAACCTCGTCTATGCTGCAGCCACAAATGCTATCATGGGGATGATTCTGTAGAAGATACTTCCACGCTACTCGAATGAGACCGGCAGGGTAGGCCGCTCCCAGCTTCCATGCCCACGCTGTCAGAGGTTCTACCCAGTGCTCTAGCAAGTGTTCCGTCGCGTTATTCTGTTGCTTGATCCACATGCGGGTAGAGAGAACGGAGGGAAGCAGGTGTGAGAATTGGCTGCTGCGCATCTCGCCCGTCAACACCTGTAGCGGCTCATCCTGCGCATTCCCGCTATGCTCGTTCGCATCAGGCTTCAGACCATGCTGCCGTCGGATGACCTCAACGTATTGGGGCAGTGACCCTATCTGTACATGAATGCCGCCCAGGTGTTTGTGGCTGCCGCCCTGTGGCGTCTGGCCAGAATGTGTAAGAATTTTTTCGTGTTCCGGGTTGATATGAGCCAGCAGCGCATTTGCTTCCTTGATTGTTGCTGGTAATCCGTCTTGTGGCTCCAGGTGATCGGAGCCATTCATAAAAAGGAGGGTATTGGTGCTTGCCTTGGGCAATATCTGCGCTGAGAGGAACTCGACACGCCTGGCAAATTCATCCGCTGCGTGCGGCATCATGCGCGCATTCGAGTAACCGATTGGGTCGGCAAGGTGAATAACCAGCACTGCCGTCCCATCTGGGGCGGCCCACAGAAATTCACTCTTCTTCGCTTCAGCGCCAACACCGCGCCAGAAAACAGCGTTATCTATGCCAAACCCCTGTAGTATCTGTGGTAGTTGCGCAATATGGCCAAAACAATCGGGGACATAGCCGGTGCGCATAGGTTCACCAAACTCGGCTGCGCGCTGCATACCCATCTGCAAGTTGCGAATCAGTGACTCGCCGCTTACCAAAAATTCGTCAGGCTGGACGTACCATGGGCCTACACTGATGCGCCCGGTGCGAGTATATTGCTTGAGATGCGCTTCCTGCTCTGGCTGTACCTCCAGGTAATCATCGAGCACAATAGTCTGGCCGTCGAGCATAAAATAGCTAAAATTGCCATCGCGGTCCAGAATATCCAGCAACTTATCGATAGTACGCACAAGACGTACGCGAAATTGCTGAAAAGTCTGATACCATTCGCGATCCCAGTGTGTATGTGGAACAAGAATAACGTGAAGTTGCTCGGCCATAGTGCTCCTTGTATTGAAAGGTGATAAATTGACTTGTATGATAAGTATTATAGTATATATCATCACGCTATACCCCATACCTCACCGCGGTCTGTGCGATGGGGTAGCGATGTCTGCCTCCGTCACGCGGGAACACCACAGAAATTGGGGTTGTCTTGCACCAATCAGGCGGTAGCGTTGACAGTATAATTGGCTTGATGGTATAGTCTTCCACAACGGGATGTATTTTTGTATGCCAGAGTGTCCCAAATTGGTTCCGCCAACAATTAGGCTTGTAGAGGAATCCGGCCTGTGTTATAATAGGTCAGATGTTCTATATTTTTTAGAAGGAGAGATTTGATGGCTAGTGGTAACTACGCTGCGAAAAAAGTTATTCCACCCGAGCCTCCACAAACCCCTATCCCTCTACGCGCCAATGCCACACGCCAGCTTCCGGTTGTGCAAGAACCGGAAGAGCAAGAAACAAGACCGTTTCCAGTAAAGCGGCCAACAACAACGGTTGTCGTCAATGAATTCGAAGAGGGTCCCCTGACAAGGCATAACCCCTGGTTACGCCGTATCATCATAATTATGACTGTTGTGGTTATCGCCGTACTTGTATTGCTCTCTGCCAGTTGGTATCAACGTCCAGGTCCGCCCAATCTCGTCATTGCGACAAATGCCCAGGTCTTCCCCATTCAAGTGGGAGGTACCCTGGGGGCCGTCAATGTCTGGCAGAATAGTAATGGGCCGCTGCCGCCACAAACCCCTATTCCAACCAAACTTGGCCCCTACTCCGTTGTAGGCAAACCCTCATTGTCAGTCGATTTTATGAATCGGGTCCTCGCGTACTACCACTCTCCAGCCGCGGGTAAAGCGCAGGCGCTCTACAATAACGGTCTGAAGTATGGATTAGACCCCGCCTATGCGCTGGCCTTTTTCATGCACGAAAGTTTGTTCGGCACCACCGGCGTGGCAAGAGTGACCCTCTCTCTCAGCAATATGCGCTGTGTGCCTGACTTCCGCTGCCTGCAAGAGAATGGCGGATATGCCATCTTCAATACCTGGGAACAGGGCTTCGAAGCCTGGTTTAAGCTTATTCGCAATCTCTATGTCGGCTATTGGGGCCGCGTCACCGTTGACCAGATCATCCCCAAGTATGCGCCCAACAGCGACGGCAATAACGAAGCAGCGTACATCGCTACCCTCAAGCGCACCGTCGATAACTGGCGCGCGGGCAACATTCCAGTGTGATGTGTTACGCCGTAATCAATCCCTGTTCAAGCGCTTTACTCAGCGCCTCGGTGCGACCGGAGACGTTGAGCTTCTGATAGATATTGGCCAGGTGGAAATTCACTGTGCGTTCGCTGACAACCAGCCGCGCGGCAATCTCTTTGTTGCGCAGACCACGCGCCAGCAGTCGTAATACTTCCTGTTCGCGAGCGGTCAATGTCTCGTAAGGTGCGCTTCCCCGGCCCTGTTTGCCAAAACGCGAGAGCAATCTACCCGCCAACTGCGATTGCACCAGCACTTCGCCACTGGCAACGGCTCGTACCGCCCGGGCCAGTTCATCGGGAACAATATCTTTGAGAACATAGCCGTCTGCCCCCGCCCGCAATGTCTCGTAGAGGTACCCCTCGCGGTCCTGGGCAGCGAACAATAACACCCGTGCATCGAGGTTCAGTTGCTTTATCTGCTTCAACGCCTCCATACTCTGTCCGTTGGGCAGGTTTGCGTCCATCAGCACTACCTGCGGCCCCAGTTCCAGTGTCTCGCTGACGGCCTGTACACCGTCTGCCGCTTCTCCTACCACCTGCAGATCTGCATAGCTCTCGAGCAAGCGGCGCAATCCGGCACGGGAGACAGCGTGGTTATCCACAACAAGCACACGTACTTTAGGGATCGCGGGTGTCTCTACTGTGTGAGCCGGACCCTTCGCTGCTGCCCCATTCGTCACCACCACTGCAGTAGGGTTGCTGTACGGTACGCGAACCTGCACGCGCGTACCCTGCTCAATTTGTGATGTGACTTCCAGTGATCCTCCCAGGTGTTCAAGGCGATGGCGTAGCGCACTATAGGGGTACAATAGCGTTGAATCTTCGGCCATGAAATGGGGCAGAGGCACTTCTTCCACTGCTCTGTCACTTTGAAAATGAGGTATTGGTACTTCCTCTTCCGTGTTAGGAAGAGACATTACCCCGTCATCTTCAATGCTCACCTGGACCTCTTCACGTCCAAAGCTGCAGGTGAAGCGCAGTTTTCGTGCATTGCTCTGTTGCTGTATCTGGGAGAGTGCCTCCTGGGCAATACGATAGATAAGGCGTTCTATATAACTGGGTAGGGGACGCTCTACGCCAGTAAACGTGACGCGGCTGGACAGCCCCAGGGCTTCAGCGGTTTCTTCGACGGCGCGTGAAAGAGCTTCTACCAGCGTGACGCCAGCGAGGTCAGGCAGCCAGGGCCTTAGCAAGTCGTCGTCATTCACTGATCGTATCTCGTAGAGAGCTTCTTGTGTCATCTGCTCCGCGGTGTTCAATCCGTCGCGGATAGTATTGAGGTCCGGCGTCTCGTTATCCCGCAACACCGTCTGCAGCGAGTTTATTTGCAGCAAAACTGAACTAAGCACCTGAATAAGATGTTCGTGGGCATATGTTGGCTCTGATGCCATATCGTTATTGGATTGCTGCATAGAGAGCTTCTCCGCTGGTTATGTGCTGCATTTTGCTAGTTGTGTTGAATTGTATCACGTTCTTATGGCAGATAATAATGCATTGATGGGACAAAAACCATGCGCTGGCTTGGCTTGTCCCCTCAATATATTAGTCGGCTACCTCTAATGCCAGTTTTCCGTCCTGTACATCGATCTGTACCGTGTTGCCATCGCGAACCGTGCCATCCAGGATGGCGCGGGCCACGCGATTCTCAACTTCTTTCTGGATCACACGTTTGAGAGGACGCGCGCCAAACTGCGGATCATACCCTTCATTTGCCAGCAAATCCTTCGCTTCATCACTCAAATGGAGCGTAATGTGGCGGTCGGCCAGGCGCGGTTGCAGGCGACTGATCTGGATATCCACAATGCTGCGCATCTGCTCGCGAGAGATTTGATGGAAAATGATCACCTCGTCAATACGGTTGATAAATTCTGGTCGGAAGCCTTCTTCGCGCAGGCGCTGCCGTATCATGCGCTGTATCTCTTCCTCGTCCATGCCATCATATTCGTGAAGCCAGAGATTCCCGACATTACTGGTCATAATAATGACGGCGTTCTTGAAATCGACGGTACGTCCCTGCCCATCCGTCAGGCGGCCATCATCAAGCAGTTGCAGCAAGACGTTGAACACTTCAGGAGCAGCCTTCTCGACCTCATCAAGCAGGATCACGCAATAGGGATGGCGGCGTACCGCCTCGGTTAGCTGCCCGCCTTCCTCGTAACCAACATAGCCAGGAGGCGCGCCAAGCAGGCGAGAGACGCTGTGTTTTTCCATGTACTCCGACATGTCGATGCGCACCATAGCTTGCTCGTTATCAAACAGGAACTCCGCCAGCGCGCGTGCCAGTTCTGTTTTTCCTACCCCTGTCGGTCCCAGGAAAAGGAAGCTCGCCAGTGGACGATTGGGATCCTGCAAGCCGGCGCGCGAGCGGCGAATCGCGTCGGAGACAGCCTGGAGCGCAAACTCCTGTCCCACCACGCGCTTGCGCAGGTTGTCTTCCATGGTAAGCAATTTCTGTACCTCCGCCTCCATCAGCTTGGAGACAGGGATATGCGTCCATTTGGACACGATTTCGGCGATATCCTCGGCGTCAACCTCTTCTTTGAGCATACGTGCGCTCTGCAGGTTGGTGAGCTTCGACTCCATATCGGCAATGCGCCGTTCAAGCTCCGGGATAGTGCCATAGCGCAGGCGCGCCATCTCTTCCAGGTTATAGGCGCGCTCTGCTTTCTCAAGCTCAACCTGCGCCTGCTCAAGCTCTTTCTTCAATCGGCGAATATTCTCTACCGGCTCGCGTTCGCTCTCCAGCGAGAGTTTAAGCGTGTGCAACTGCTCGCTTAGATTGGCAATCTCTTGCTCAACCCTGCTGCGCCGGTCGCGGCTGGATGCGTCGGTCTCTTTTTTCAAAGCCTCTTGCTCGACCTGTAACTGCCGGATGCGCCGGTCCAGCGTGTCTATTTCGCTGGGAGTGCTGTCCAGCTCCACGCGTCGCCGGCTGGCAGCTTCGTCTACCAGGTCTATCGCTTTATCAGGTAAGAAACGATCGGTGATGTAGCGATTGGAGAGCATGGCGGCAGCCACCAGCGCGCTATCCTGGATGCGTACGCCGTGATGGACTTCGTAGCGCTGTTTCAAGCCGCGCAGGATACTGATGGTATCCTCCACCGACGGCTGATCAACCAGTACAGGCTGGAAACGCCGTTCAAGAGCGGCATCCTTCTCGATGTGCTTGCGATATTCATCCAGCGTGGTAGCGCCAATGCAGTGCAGTTCACCGCGTGCCAGCATTGGTTTCAACATGTTGGAGGCATCCATAGCGCCTTCTGCCGCACCGGCCCCGACGAGCGTATGCAGTTCGTCGATAAAGAGAATAAAGCTCCCTTCTGCGCTCGTCACTTCTTTTAACACGGCCTTCAAACGCTCCTCAAACTCGCCACGAAACTTGGCCCCGGCGACAAGTGCGCCCAGGTCAAGCGTCACAACCTGCTTATCTGCCAGCGTTTTTGGCACATCTCCACGTACAATGCGCTGCGCCAATCCTTCAACAATGGCGGTTTTCCCGACTCCTGGTTCGCCAATCAACACCGGGTTATTCTTGGTGCGGCGGTTCAATACTTGAATAACGCGCCGGATCTCTTCGTCGCGTCCAATGACCGGGTCAAGCTTGCCCTGCGCCGCCAGTTCGGTCAGATTGCGACCATACTTCTCCAGCGCCTGGTATTTTACCTCGGGGTTCTGATCGGTCACCCGCTGTGCGCCGCGGATGGAGGTGAGTGCTTTGAGGACGTTGTCACGGCTCAGGCCGGTCGCTTTAAGGGCGCGCTTGACGGTATCCGCATCGGCATCGAACATGCCGAGGAGCAGGTGCTCGACGCTCAAATATTCATCCTTGAAGTTTCCCATCTCGCGCCAGGCATCCTCCAATACCTTGCGCAAGCGCGGAGAAATGCCCGGATCATTCGCGCCGTAGACACGGGGCAGGCGTTCGATTTCGTTCTCAATGATGTGTTTCGCGGCAATGTCACTGCCGCCTACCTTTTGTATAACCTGCTGGACAACCCCATTTTCCTGTGAGAGCAAGGCATCGAGCAAGTGCTCAACTTCGATCTGCCCATGATTATGTTGTTTGGCTATTTCTGATGCTTCACTGATTGCTTCCCGCGCTTTATCGGTAAATCGTTCAATTTTCATAGGGTTTAGCATCCATCTCCCTTGCAGTCGTATTTCTGCTAAAAATATATCATATTGAGTATGCCGCTGCAAAAAGATATGAGTGCACTCTTATCAAACTTTGCCTCTTCTACCTCTCTTGATTCCCATGGTATAATCGCTTCACCATGCAGAAGCAGTTAACACAACAACCGCAACATTCACTGTCGCCCGAC
>JBGQJX010000106.1:0-10703 GCA_041499255.1 Ktedonobacteraceae bacterium
CAAATTTGATATACTTTACCCTTTTTGTTACATCAATTACTTCTTGAGGTGTTTCCTTCTCAGCAACTATATATACAAGAGGTTTCCCCATACCCTCTGACAATCCAATCTCTTTGTTTATCCAGCGTAAGGAACCTTGGCTATTTTCGCTTAAAAAAACAAGAGTAAGATCACTTTTCTTTATCTCCGTATGTACCTCTTCATCTATCGTTAATCCTGTAACTTGTGGGTTATTCTCAAAAAGATAGACAGAATATTTTTTCCATTGCTGCAATTCCTTTTGTATCGAGATTATCCACTCTTTATCTTTACCACTATGACTAAAGAAAATTCTATTCATACTTGCCTCTACAACTCATGTCCTTAAATGGGAATTTACAGACATCATTCTATCAGAAAAACACGGCCCATAGGCTATAATGTGGTTTTACCAGCACAGAAGTACTTGAAAATGACACCAAATTTGACACCAAAGCCAGTAGCCACAGACAGTCAAAAATGGACATATTTAGACAAAAAAGCGTCCCTGTAAGCGTAAAAGCACAGCTACTAAAGGACTGGACAACCTTGAAAAAGAGTACTATACTCGCGCCATTTTCATAATCCCTTAACCCAAAGAGACAAAAAAGACGCTTATGGCAAGCTTATGGCAAGCTATTAACGACTGTCTTTGAGCGCATCAATAGTGTGTTTCAGAATGCGATAGCGATGCCGCTTGCCCTCATCGATTACCTCAGCTTCAAGGATACCGTCCTGTATCCATCGTCGGATAGTAGTCGCTTTGACCCGCAACTGGCGTGCTACCTCTGGGACGGTCAAGAAAGTTGTTGTTGTATCTTTGTCCATACCAATATGAACCGAAGAACACGAACAATTTTTCCAAAATCAGCACACAAGATTACAATTTGTCCCTGGCAACTACAGCAACGACTACAGCAACCCTCACAAACAACCACAAGAATAAGCAAACACCAACAAACAAAAAAAGGACTTTTTGAGCACGATAAGGACGAAGAAGGACAACCATAAACGACCTATGCCATATCTGTCCCTTGGCACTATCTTTAATGGCAAGCGAACTATCAAAACCCAATAGCAAAGTTACAATAGTTCAAGAAGAACGTCCTTAAAAGTGCATAAAGGCGGTTAGCCTGTCTGTATGGCATCTATAACAAGCTGGAAGAGTTCTTTCGGATTGTTGGTTGTTCCAAAACCGCCTCGCCTCTTGGTCTCTTCTCTATGCTCTGAACGATTAGAACCAGCGTAAATAATAAACGGTGTATGAATGCCTTTCCTTTGCAATTTTTCGAGCAAGATATACCCCGCTTGATCGCCATCAGGACGCTCCATGTCAGAGATAATAACATTAAATTTATTGTTTCCACTCACACATTCCAAAGCGTTTTCAGTGGAAGTGCTTATTGTAAACTGAATATCAAGGGCTTCCAAAAAGCTTCTTTCGTAGAAATTATTCTCGGGATAATCATCAACCCATAAGACCTTGGCCCCAGCTATTTGTCGAACCGTTTGAGAAGTCGCTTTGTTGTTGACAAGATTAATAGCTTCCTGCGGGGAGCGACCTTTTGCTTTCTGAGCAATTGTAACATTGTAGATTTTCCTTGCAACTTGGTTCCACCATTCTGCCCGTTTATGATCGCCGCGCATGCTCGATAATGGCTGAGAGGGATTATGGGCAGCCTGAAATTTCGAGAGCTTTTCATTGCTCTCAAATCCACAAGGGCTGAGAATCACTGGTATAATTTTGATGCCTTTATTCTCGGCAGCTTCCAACAGAGGGGGCAGTTCATTCTTTCTTATGAAACGAGAAGCTAAGAAGTCAGCACTAATCAGTAAAATAGCGGCATCGGTGCGTTGAAGCGATTTCTTGATATCTTCAATCCACTTTGAACCAGTTTGTATCTGTTCATCATCCCAGAGCCAGTCTTCTATGTCTTCATCTCCTAGATACCCAGCGAGGTGAATCTTTAACTGCTCTAAGTGCTTGGCGTCTTTATGGCTATAGCTGATAAATATATGTAAATGGTCAGATGATGAGGATGACATTACTTGTACTCCAATAGGCATCAACCTAAGAAAAGGCCATCAAATGCGGGAGAGCGATGGCGCGACAGGAGGACAGCGCGGTCATGCTGAGCGCAGCGAAGCATCTGGAGGGCCGGGGGGAGAGACCCTTCGCTGCGGCTCAGGGTGACAAGGGAGCTTGCCCTGAACGCAGTGAATGGGGTGACAAGGGAACCCTGTCATGCTGAGCGCAGCGAAGCATCTCGTGGCCGATGGAATCCTGGATCTGTGTCTTAGGTTGATGCTTATTGGATGACATTACTTGTACTCCTGTCAGGGGAATATTTAAATCTGGGTCGCCGATTTTTATCCGAGTGTTTTCAAGAAGGCGATTGACTTCTTGATCTTCAGGTTTAAAAGCCGCGTTGGTCAAAATATCACGAAGAACAACTGGCCCTAAACGATGAATTTTGCAATCTGGTTGCAGTTCATATGCAAGATGGCTTGTCCTAAAAAGGCGATTGACATCAACTCGATAATTCTTCAAGCCAGCCTCTCTATCGAATGACAATAAGTGAAAATGTTTAGCAAAATCGTGGTAAGTTTGCTGTCCTGGCTGCGAAACGTAGGGGCAAAAAAATTCTACTGAGTTTAATACTGATAGAGTATCCGGTATTTCCCAATCATTGAGAGGCCATGCAATTGATTGGATTTCAGCTTGAAAGGCTTTGCCAAGGAGTTGTTCATCATAGCCAACAGAAACACGAACGTCGAAACAATTTTCTGGAAATTCTTGTGCCAGTGACCCATTTCTAATATATCTATTAACCAAAGCAACAAATCCACTCCAGAACAGCTGACCGATCTCATCTTTGTCTTGGATTGGTAAGCCTAGCTCCCGTTCACTAAAGTAAGTGTCATCGCCCACAGTTTTTGTCATCCTAACAATTGTATTGATGTTGTCAGCACTGTGTGTTTTACCACAATGTTACACAATGATCGGTATGATATTACTTATTTTTCTGTTGCTATTTTCCTACTTGCAAGCTTGGCTGTCAAGATGAGGGAGAAAGACATAAAGCAGGCAGAATAAAGTTTCTTCCTCTTAGTGCCTTGAATATGGCATAGAGTGGCCTCAGAGGCCAATTTACCGAGTCATGAAATTGTCTGTTTCCTATACTTATGGAATTGAAGTCCCCAGCATACATATGCCCCACAATGGCTTTGCCATTTTATCCCATCAGCATAGCCAACCTATGATATAATAAGACTAGCCTATGAGCTAGCTATTTAGCGGTGTTCTCTGCACTACCAAGAAGAGTGAAAGGCACATTCCCTATGCCATCACCAGAAGAACGATTGACTACATTAGAATATAATCTCGACCAGTTTAAAGCTGAAGCAACCACCTATTATCAGGAAATGGCGATGCAAGTAACCATGTCAAGAGGGTTAACTGAGGATGCCGTTAAGCGACTCATGCAACTAAGGATACAGGTGGATAAACGCTTCAATAGCGTCGATCAGCAACTAGCTGAAGTGAAACTAGACATCGGCGACCATACCACACGCCTTGATCGAATAGAAACATTACTTGCCCAAATCCTCGCACGACTACCGGAGAAACCCTAACAAGCCATAGAAATTAGCCGCAAACGCGAACTACAAGGAAAGCTCCAAGGTAAAATGGGAGCAAAAGTGAGAGCAAAACAGATATACTCAGGCCAACAAATTCAGACAAATATGGACAAAAATAGCCCATTCCACGCTCAACAAGCCAATGCACACCGTTCCGAAGAGGGCTAAAAAGGCCCCCTCCGAAGTTCAAATCCTCTCACCCCGACTCAAAAAACGAGGTAGGAAAGCTCTCAAGAACAGGCTTCCTACCTCATCTTATTTGTTCTCTCACTCCTACCCTCAATCTCCAAATCGCTGAAAAATCCAGTCTCATTTTACATGCGTTTTCCGTTCCAAAAAGTACTATTTGAAGATATTCTCATGCATTCTCATGTACAATTAGTCTGTTGGAATAGATAATTGATCATTTGTTCTCCGGTTCACACTCTAACAGTAATAAAATTATTGTTCTGTTTCCTGACGCATAGTCTGCACATAGAGATAAATTCAAGATTAGTCACTCTACGATGCTGAGAATAGCGCGGGCTTCTGACAAGAGCAACCAGGAGCAAGAATGCGTATTATAGCATATTTTGTATGGAGGAAAGATGATGCAACACTGTCAGTTTTGTGGGTCTGCATTCCCTGATCACTCTCGTTTCTGTGGAAACTGTGGGCGGGCAGCGACTTCCAACATGGCTCTTGACTCTTCTCCTCCATTCGCTTCCGATCCTGATGCTACCATGCCTACCCTTGCCATCACGCTACTTCCCCTGGGAAACCGGCCAGCCGGGGAAGACGAGAAGGAACGGCGAAGCGGTGCTCTCCTTCCCCGACCGATACCACCGTGGGCGGCAGGATCTCTGGCTGGCTGGCAGGTTCACCTGGTTCAGGGTACTCCGTCGCTCAATGGCGTAACGTCCGTCCAGAGAACTGCCCCAAAGATCTCTGGATCGGTTCCACCTTCTCACATTGCCGGGTCCTCTGCTTCAGCCCCTCCAGCCGCATTATCGGCAGCGCAACAAGCAACCCTTGAGCAACACGTGTATACCAGAACTGATCCGCAGGTAGCCCATCACGATGGTTCAACAGACTTACAGAGTCACGAGCTACCTGAACAGGAGCAGCAGGGAAAGCAGCGTCATCATCATGAACTCCGCGTAGGAATCACAGTAGCATCAAGGTGAAAGACGCGGCGGTACACCCCCTCGAACAGTGATGCGGGCAGCAACTGACGCAGCCCGACCAGGAGGTTCGCCCGCGGGCCCACGCGGTAGCGCAGGCGCGGTCTGGGGGTGGTGGCAACTCGCAGAATGGCTCTGGCGACCCCCTCGGGGTCTGGTCCGTGCTCGACCGCGCTGCTCACATACTGCAACACCGACTCGCGGAAAGGCGCATAGTCGGCAAGAGGCCGCGCGGGTGCCTGTACCACAAAGTTGGTCTTGAAGAACGTGGGCTCCACCAGTGACACGGCGATATTGAATGGGCGCACCTCGCTCCGCAGACCTTCCATCATGCCTTCAAGTGCATACTTGCTGGAGGAATAGAGGCTCAGGTAGGGAAGAGCGACTATCCCAAGCAGAGAGCTGACACTGATGATCTGCCCACCCCCCTGGCGGCGCATGATGGGGAGGACAGCGTTGATGAGGCGCAGCGCGCCGAACACGTTGGTGTCGAACTGGGCGTAGGCGGAGCTTGCGGTATTCTCTTCCAGCGCGCCGCCCAGGGCATAGCCAGCATTGTTGACAAGAAGATCGATCCGTCCGGCGCGGTGAAGCACCGTCTCTATACAGGCCTGAACGGACAGGTCTGAGCGCACATCAAGAGTGAGCAGTTCATAAGAGGCGGAGCCACTGGGAGCAGGTGTGCGACTGGTGCCGAACACCAGGAAGCCCTGCGCCGCCAGAAGAGCGGCAGCGGCCTGGCCAAAGCCAGACGAGGCCCCAGTTACCAGGGCCACTCGTGATACGGTCATGTGTGTTTACCTTTCCTCAGCGCCAACTGCAGCAGCAATGTGCTGCGCGGCGCTGGCTACTGTCGTCACGTGCGAATCGGCCGGTTCACCGCTCGTACTCGTCGAACGCTGCTTCTGCTGGAGCAAGAACGCGACCAGCAAGGCGGCAGCGAACAGGGCCGTGCCTGAAATGAGGAACGACCCATGCAGCGCATCCACGAAGGCCTGCTGCAGCGCTGCATGGGGAAGCGGAAGCCGCCCCGACAGGTGGACCTGGCTGGCCTGCGCTCCGGCACCGGCAAGCTTGTTTGCAATCGTTGCACCGATCGACCTGGGAACGCCCCGTTGTGTGAGTTGGGATGCAATGTTGCCGGTGAATTGCTGCAAGACGAATGCCCCCAGCACAGCCACCCCCAGCGTGCTCCCGACCTGGCGGCTGGTGTTAATCATGGACGAGCCCAGACCGGCACGGGTTGGAGGTGTGGCGGAGAGCACCGCCGCGGTCAATGGGCTGAGCATGAAGCCAAAGCCAATCCCCAACATACCGAGGTTCCACCAAAGCGTTGCATAGCTGGAGGTAGGTTCCAGACGAGCCAGCAGAAACAGCGCGCTCCCAGCAAGCAGTGCCCCCAGGACAATCGGCAGACGCGGACCCAGGCGGGCGGCGAGCAGGCCCGCGAAGGGCGCGACCAGAAAGATGCCCATCGTGGTGGGCAGCGTCCGCAAGCCGGACTCCAGCGCTGTATAGCCCTGCACAGCCTGGAAATACTGCGTCATGAAAAAGACGGTACCCAGCAGGGCAAAGCCGACGATGAGTCCGGCAACATTAGCCACCGAGAATACACGGTTCCCAAACAGGCGCAGCGGGAGCAGTGGTTCACGCACCCGTGCTTCGACCAGCAAGAAAGCCGCCAGCAGCAGCGCAGAGCCGATGAAGAGGCTGAGGATCAGCGGAGAGGTCCACCCTTGCGAGGAGCCCTCAATGAGGGCCGTGATCAAACAGATCAAGCCGGTGAACACCAGCGCCTGACCTGGCAGGTCGATCTTCTGGACGCCAGGGTTACGTGACTCAGCCAGAAGTGGCCAACCCAGGGCGAGCGCCACCAGCCCCACGGGCAGATTCACGAAAAAGATCGCAGGCCAACTGGCAATTTGGATGAGTAAGCCGCCAAGGAGCGGTCCGGCGGCCAGGGCTAAGCCGGAGATTCCGGACCAGACGCCAATAGCCTGCGCGCGCGCGTGGCTCGGGAAAGGCTGCCACAAGGACCGAGAGACTTCCGGGAGAGAGAGCCGCTCCACCCACACCTTGCACCACGCGACCGAAGAGGAACCAACCGAGCGTCGGTGCGAACCCGCACAGCGTCGAGCCGAGTAGAAAAAGCACCAGCCCGACCAGAAAGAGGCGCTTGCGCCCGTAGCGATCGCCAAGCGCCCCAGCGGTGAGCAAGAGGGCAGCAAAGGGCAAGGTGTAGGCGTCAACGACCCACTGCAGGTCCGACAGTTGTGTATGGAAGTCGGCCTGGATCGTCGGAAGGGCCACGTTCACAATAGAAGCATCGAGCAGGACCATAAAAAAGCCAAGACAGGTAACCACCAGCGTGATCACTTTGCTGGCTCGGTGTGTCGTACTCATCTGTTTTCTCCAATCTTTTTAGTGTATATGCACGTATTTACTTGAAAAAAAGAAGCACGTAGAGAGATTGCGGGTGACTGGGAACGGCTCCTCAACTACTCCTGCATTATCTGGTAGATTGTCTTGCATGATGTTTTCTCCTTTGAAGTCGAAGCAAACGACAGTGATCTCTTTCCCTCTCATGCATGATTTGCCATGGGTATAGAGAGAATAAGCTGTGCTACCTTCTCTGGCTCATCTACCTGAACATAGTGATGCGCACCTGGTACGAGAAAGAGATCAGACGTTGGAAGCAGTTCGTGAAAGCGTTTGGCAACGTCTCCATTCAAGTACGGGTCGCTCGCGCCGAAGATGATCCGCACTGGTCGTCTGAACGCGTTCATCTGTGGTATCATCTTCGTACGATCTCGCACGGTGGATGGTAAATCCTCATTCAGGCGAAAGAAAGCGGGCTGTGTACTCGGCGTAGCAGCAAATTGTTGATAGAGCAAGGGTACGAACTCATCCCTGGCTGCTGCCTCTCGCATGAATCTGCCGACCTGCCACCAATACATCTTACGGAAGAGAAAATTGTGAAACGCCTTCGAGACAACCCGCGCGACGTTTCTCACCGTAGGTGTAGAAAAGAGCCAAATGGCTTCCGGTGCTCGTAAGGTTGGCATCGCACCATAGTACGTATTCAACAACACGAGTGCCGCTACGCGATCAGCATGTCCAAGCGCCCAATCAATCGCTGGTGGACCAGAAGCGTCGTGCGCCACCAGCACCACCTGTTTGAGTTGCAACTGTTCAATCACTGCGTCGAGGTCCCACACTTGATTCGCTGCAGTATAGGGATACCCGGCGGGTTTCTCAGAGGCACCCCACCCAAGAAAATCAAACGTCACGACCCGGCGTGAGGGAGAGAGCCAGGGAAGGAGACGATCGTAGAGATGCATATTGTCTGGAAAGCCATGCATCAAGAGAATGGGGGGCTCCTCTCCTGGATACTCTCGCGCAGAGATCTGATAGAAGCCGCGCTGTACGACATGTTCAGTGTAGGATAATGCTTGCTCCTTGAGCATAGGTTCCTCCTCATTATGTGTATATACACGCTTTACGACAAAAAAAATTACGGTTCACAAGCCAGCGACACCACGTCTGACAAACCCGAAAGGAGCGTGTTCCAGTGTGCGCGTCCCAACCCTGAGACGATACGCGTCTGCGCCTGTTCCCACAACGGCAGCGCCTTCATCAAAGCCTCACGCCCCTGGTTGGTCAGTGTCACCAGGCGGGTTCGCTGATCGTCACCCTTCGCGATGGCGACCAATCCCCGGTGTTCAAGCAGGGTGAGGTTCCGCGTCAACGTGGTCCGGTCTATCACCAACTGCTGAGCGAGATCGGTGATGGAGATGGAACCTGTCACTGAGAGTGCCACCAGTAAGGTAAACTGTGTTGCTCGCAAGCCTGTAGGCTGGAGTGACTCGTCGTAGAGTTGTGTCACAGCACGCGAGGCCTTCCGCAGGTTGGCACACGCACAGAAGGAAGCAACTTCGAGTACCTTCGCCATATTTACTTCTTGATTGTGCAGCTCTTTCATAATTAGGAGTATATACACTTATTTTCTCTTTGTCAAGGGGCAGGATTGGATTGCCATAAGGGGCCAGGACTTTACGAGACTTGACAAACATGTTATGCGAAAGGGTCGTCTATAATGAGTACAGTTAAACATCGCCAGGTGCCCCGTTCTATTAAGCAGGACATCTTTTTCAAAGCGAGACATCTTTTTCAACATGTAGAGGCATTCCATGAAAATATTCATCGATCCCCCTGATAACACCAATTCTTCCCAATATTCCCGTAGTGGTACAGCCAAAGGCGAAGAGGAAGAAGCGAAGATAGAGGTCCCGACAAAACTTGATACTATGTCTCGCCAAAAGAAAAGCCTGGCGGGACAAATCCTTTACCGAATGCGGCTTTCAGACAGCACCAGCCGACTAAAATGGTATGCAGCATTCAAGAACGTCTTGCCTATCTATATCGCCGTTCACCTCGCCGTTTTTGCGACGAGCTGCCTCGCGTTTTTGTTTACCGTCCCGGATTTTTCACCCCGGATCATGAACATTGCTGCTTTGTGGCAGCAGTGGCATTATTGGGATACAAGCCATTACACGCACATTGCGCTAAACGGATATAAGGAACTGTCACAGGCAGCCTTCTTCCCGCTCTATCCTTTGCTGGAACGGGGAGGAATGTTTGTCACAGGGGACCCTCTCATCGCGGGCTTACTCATCTCGAACGTGGCCGAACTTATTATGTTCGTCGCTCTCTACCGCCTGATTGAAGAAGATTTCAATGGAGAGGGCGCCTATCACACGGTGCTATACCTCTCGATATTTCCCACTGCCTTCTTTTTCTCCGCCGCTTATACCGAGTCCCTGTTTCTATGCTTATCCGTCCTCAGCTTTTACAACATGCGACAGGGCCGGTGGTGGCTCGCCGGGGTGTTCGGCTTTTTCGCTAGCCTGACACGTCCAGATGGGATGTACCTGCTGCTACCATTCTGCTACGAATATCTGCGCCAGACCTGGCTACAACAGGGAGAGCCGTTCCGCTTGCGCCACTCCATTGGGCAGATGCTCAGGCTCCTGAAGGCTATTCGTATTGACATCCTCTTCGGCCTATTTTTTCCCGCGGGCGTGATCCTGTTCATGTTCTACGGTTATTACCGCTTTCATGACCTGTTAGCTTTTGTCCACGCGCATGCCGCCTGGTCCCGCTCGCTGCACTTCCCCGGCTGGGGAATCCTGGTGGCCATACGAGAAATCAGCATGCATGGCTTCCTCAGCTTTCTGACAATGCGCACTATGATAGACCTGACGGCGGATCTGCTGGTACTCGCGCTCATTGTGCTGAGTTTTGTGGGACCGTGGAAGCTGCCAAAAAATCTGTGGGTGTACGGCTTGTACGCGGCGATGCTCTTTCTCTACTTCCAACTTTTTCCCAAAGATAATACAGCCTACCCGCTCGAATCGATGTCTCGCTTCGTGTTGGAAATCTTCCCGGCTTTTATCACCCTGTCCAGAATCAGCAAGTATCGAACGCTGCACCTGAGCTACTGCATGCTTTCCGGGGCGATTTTCTTCTTCTTATTGACGCAGTTCCTGACAAATCATTGGGTTTTGTGAATCTTTGCTCCTAAAATCGATAGTGGGATACACTCAGCCAGCGGTGCAGCGTCTTGGGATCAATTGCCTCTCTGTGCCGGAGCGACCTATCATGAACATGCTTTTTCTTCTCTAGACGTGTTTACGGTTTGACTTTCCTTGCCGTAATCAGTGTTGCTCCTGGAGTCAATAGACGGTGGCTGCGCACCTGGGACATGCCTGCCTGTTCCAACCAGCCTTTGACCGTCGCGAAGGGGTAGCACGTCCCGCCCACGGTCGTCATGGTGAGAGCCATAAACTGCACCATCAGGGAGGCCAGGCGTGAGTGGTG
>JBGQJX010000107.1:0-10608 GCA_041499255.1 Ktedonobacteraceae bacterium
ATCGTTTGATCTTAGCTCTCTTGGGACCGCTCTACGAAAAAATCTATATTCCATCCGGCTGAAACTGCGGAATGTGGGACACAAGAAACCGGGCTTTTATTTCCGCGTACTGCAAGAGGGCGAGGTGGAAGCTGGCGACGAGATCATAAAGGTCGCTGATGGTCCTGAACACATGACCGTCGCGGAGATCGACGGGATGCTCTACCTGTCTGGTCGTTCCCGCGAGCAACTGGAGCGCGCGCTACAAATCCCCGCCTTGAGTCCGGGGTGGAAGACTTCCTTCCAGGCGCTCCTTGAGCAGACGCTGACCGGGAATACGGCAGGAGGAAATCCTGGACTTGTCCCGGCGATTAGTCCGCCCCCGGCATGGCAAGGGTTCCGTCCTCTGCGGGTGTCCCACATTGAGCGGGAGAGCAGAAGTGTGCTCTCACTGGTCCTCGTGCCGGCAGACAAGCAACCCCTCTCGATTGCCCTGCCTGGCCAGTTTGTGGTGCTACGCTTCCAACCGAAGCCCGATGGGCCACCGCTCTTACGCAACTACTCGCTCTCCGACACGCCAAGTGCTGATCACTACCGTGTGAGCGTCAAGCAAGAGGTGAACGGGGCAGCCAGCACGTACGTGCATAACCAGGTACATGTTGACGATGTGTTAGATGTGAGTGCGCCACGGGGCACCTTCACATTCCGGCAGGGCCTCAGCCCCGTCGTCCTGCTTAGTGCGGGCGTAGGGGCGACCCCGGTCCTGGCAATGCTGCGTGCCCTCGCCGCCGAGGCATCGCAACGGGAAGTCTGGTGGCTGTTCGGAGCACGTAACCGCGACGAACACCCCTTTGCGCAGGAATCACGCAGCAGCCTCCAGTCACTGCTCCACAGCCGCAGCTACATCCTCTATAGCAGGCCAGGCCCCCAGGATCAGCCAGGTCTGGACTTCGACGCTCCTGGTCACCTCAATGTAACAGTGCTCAAGGAGATCGGGGTGCCGCGCGAGGCGGACTTCTATCTGTGTGGACCATCCGCATTCCTGCAAGATCTGACGACCGATCTCGCTGCCTGGGGCGTCACCTCAGACCATGTGCACACAGAGATCTTTGGCCCTGGTGCATCCAGCACACCTGGCGTGGTGGACGCACCGAGCCTCCCACCGCACCTGCCTGACAGGTCTCCCGGCGCGGGGCCGCTGGTCTCGTTCGCTCGCAGTGGCCTCGTCGTTCACTGGGATCCTGCGTTCCAGAGCTTGCTCGAACTCGCCGAGGCCTGCGATGTTCCGGTAAGGTGGTCGTGCCGGACGGGGGTCTGCCATACCTGCGAAAGCGGGCTGATTGAGGGCCTCGTCAGCTACCAGCCAGAGCCACTCGAACGACCTGCCAACGGCAACCTGTTGATTTGCTGCTCCCAACCTCGGGATGAGGTCATGCTTGACCTGTGATGTAAAAGTCGCGGCCCTCGAGCCGTTCCTTGAGGTTCCGACAGTTCGTGGGACTGTCCTTGCGTCCCAGCAGGCGGACAAGCGGCACGAGCAGCTTGCCGATCCCGTGGCCCTGGAAGTCGACGTCGATCGTGACGCGCGACCCTGCGCTGTCGCCCAGAGGTGCGACGGTGACGTGCATGATTGGCCTGATTGGTCCGTCGACGCCGTGAGCGGCCCAGCTTCTGGGGGGATTGATCTCCGTGATCTCCGAAGTCGTCGTCCGCTCGGCGCGACCGATCCGGCGAGTTGTGGTGAACCTGGAGCCCACGCCGGGCGGACCGCCTCCCTCTCTGTCTCCTCTCGCGGCGTCCTCCTGCCACTCGGCGAACCGCGAGGGGTCGGTGACATAGGAGAACACCTCGTCTGGCGGACGGGCGATCTCGATGTTCAACACGATTGGTGGCATCGTTCCTCCTCCTTCTGATTGATCGATTAATTAATGTACAGTAAAAAATTTAACCTGGCTTGATGCCTTGGAACAGAGTCCCGAGAATGGCCTGTACGATCTCCTCGTGTGTATACTGCAATACGCCGGGATCGTGCATAATCTGTCGGCGCATGACTATCCCGATCATGCTGCTCACAATCACCTGAGCGGCCGCATCTACGTCGAGGTCTGCGCGTACCCTGCCCCTGGTTGCCTGAACCTTGAGATACTGGCTCAAGAAAGCGATCACGCGCTGAAACAAGCTCAAGGCGATCGGTGCCACCTTCGTGGCTCCATGGAGCATTTCTGGCAGCAGCACACGGATCATGCTCACAAATTGCTCGTCCTCGACACGGTTCAGCACGCGCATGAGCAGCAGGGGCAAGAGAACATCTGGTGGCTGCTCCAGCATCTCCGGCGGAAGGTGTATCATTACCTGCACTGGTGAGCGTTCCTCCAGAGCCGCCTTGAGCAAATCCTCCTTGCTTGTGAAGTAGTAGTAAATCAACCCGGTTGTAATCCCGGCCTCGCGCGCCACATCGCGATTGGTGGCCCTGGCAAAGCCCTTCTGCGCGAAAACGCGCATGGCCGCGTCGATAATCTGCTCGCGCCGATCCTCTCCGACCTTCAGTGTGCGTGACATAGCCAGTGTTTCATCCCCATCTCGATAGTTGACTGATCGATTAATTAAATTATACGTGTGAAAAAAGAGGTTGTCAAGTGCAGAGAACCGATGTTCCTGATATGTGGAGGCAAGAGGAGAATGAGAAGAGAGGTTTCTCTCAGAATGGAGAAAGAGGAGTGTGTATGTGATGTTCACCTAAGTGAAGGAGTCGCCCCTTCGCTTAGGTGAACAGCCATCTCGACCAGCGTGTGGTTGACAGGTATGTTACCGACGGTTTGATCGGTGCTTCTTTTGCATTTCAAAATTCATGAGATCTTGGCGACGCCGGTGGCGCACCAGGGCCATGCCCTGTGCTTCCCGATTTACCAGAGATAAGGCACGAGGCGATACCGCACCTTTTGCGCGTATTCTCTATACCCTGGCAGATCGTTCGAGAGGAGCTTCTCCTCGTCGAGGATTCTCACTATCAACACAGGTACGGAGAGAGCAAGAATCGCGAGTCCCCACCAGGAGCCGAGCGCGAGTGGGATGCCGATGAGCATGACCAGGACTCCCGCGTACATGGGATGCCGAACGCGAGCGTAGAGACCAGTCGAGATGACTTTCTGGTCTTCAACTATCTCGATCGTCGAACCTCCGTAGCTATTTTCTCTGAACACGAACAGGTCGATGAGCAAGCCAAGCGCGACCAGCACGTTTCCAACTACTGAGACATACCATGGCACCGGGGACCACGCAAAGCGATGATCGAAGGCGCAGAAGACCAGTAAGGAGAGCGAGCTGAGTACCGCAAGAAACATGATGATTTTTTGCGTCGTGCTCTGTTCCCCCGGTCCCACCTTCTTGCGCCGCTCAAGGAGCGCCGGGTCTTTCAGTGAAAGATAGAGCCCGATCACATTCACCGAGATCATAAAGACCACAATAAAGACCCATGCCTGCCAATAGGCGAGCGTCCATGCTGGGAGAAAAAGCAATACCCCCAACGCAATAGCACCGATAAGAAACGTTCTTGCTGTTTGAATGGGGAGAGTGTTCATCGTATCTCACTTCTTTTCTCGTTGCGCGTTTCCGATCTCGTTTGTGGAGCGTTAAAAAAGCGCAACGTTTTCTGTCATTTCAGGTCGAGGCTCGTGCCTTTCTGCCTCCACATTGTTGTTGCCTTACAGCGCTGCCAACCAGACGTTCACCGCTTCGGCGTCAGCCCGAGAGAAGGAACGCGGGGGCGCGCCGAGCACTCGCTCGATCGCATCCAGATAGGCGGCATGGGTAGCGACGATCTCCTCGATGCAGCGCTTCTCGTCGCGCTCCTGCTCGAACGAGAGCAATAACCGGGCATGGGTATTGCCCATGCTCTGCAACAGGGACATGATAACTTCGCCAGCCTGGTCAGGATAGGCGTTGGTGAAGATGCCTTCCCGAATACCCTGACGGACGATCTCGGTGAGAAGCGGCGCGCGCTGTTGGAAAACCGCCTCGTCGACTTTCAGGCGAACGATGGCGTTGGCGTCGGTGTACCAGACACGCGCCAGCCTGGCCAAATCAGCCTTGTTGGCGGCTCTCAGACGGTCCAGCGTATCGAAGAAACCCTGGATTTTTTCGATGGCGGAAAGACGCGGATCATGGATGATGGGCAGGAGCGGCTTATTCGTCTCTTGCTTTACCCGTTCGACGAACGCTTCCAGCAGCGCACCGCGCGAGTCGAAGTAGTGATGGAACGCCCCGCTGGAGATCTGCACCTCGTCCAGGACATCCTGGATCGACATCTGCTCGTATCCCTTGGTCATCACCAGGCGTTGGGCGGCATCCAGAATCTCTCTGCGCTTCGCGGCAACGGCTTCTGGTTTGACAGGTCGGGCCATGGTTTCACCTTAATTAATAAAAAGACGATCTTTTTATTAATTATAACTACTATTTTTCTTTTGTCAAGAGGCCCGAAGTGGCTCTATTTTTTGATGGTTATGGGGTTTCTTCAATCAAATCACAAATGGACACGTCAAGTGCCTTCGCAATTCTCGTCAAGACGAACAGTGACACATCGTGGTGGGGGTCACGAAATAAGACCTGGACAGTGGTATAGCCAACATCAGCAAGGCGTGAAAGTTTCGCCATGTTAATGCCTTTTGCTTCTGCAATTTCTTTAATTTTGAGTCTCACCATATATTTCACCCTCTTTGAAATATACTTTATCAAACCACCACCCTTGACACAAGAACTTTCCACTCTAACACGTGAAAATGACCGTTGACGCGATCCTGAATGCGAGAGAACGATGGAGTTTGCTACAACGAAAAGATATGGAGACCATTCAAATTTGGGTGCTAGCTAGCCAATTCACCTGGTTTTGAATGGTCTCCTTCGTGGCGGAGACGATCACACTCGCCTCCGCACTGATTTGACCCTTTTCAACTCGTTGGCGGTGTTGCTGAAGCATTCAACCAATCCATGCGGAGACCCCAAATTATAGGAGGATTCGTGTCGTAACGAGGCGGGGTCACAACCGAAATGTGATGATAGTTGTGGCGAACGCCCTGGTTTTCGTGCGTCGGCTCCCAAGGTCGAATGGGCCTATTCTCAGTTATCTGAATGCCCGTGCTCCACGGCTCGACCAGATGGGTCAGGTTTTGAATCTGGGTCTTTCCCAATTGGTCAGGGACCGGTTCATCCTTATTCGATTCCGTGCCATAAACGGTATTCGGGTCCAGTCGTTCGAGATGGGCGGGATCTGTCTGCCATTGGGCGTAAATCCGATCTACATTGGAGTGGAGCAGAAACACGAATGGATCGCGAAACGCGTTGTGCGGGCTGGCGCGGGCGAAGTAAGGGTGCGCTCCGTTGTGCAGGTTTTCCAACTTCACTCTAAAGTTCGGAAAGTCCTGGTTGTTGTTTACGCCGAGTGTGTCCGATTGGTTCGTAGTATCGAAAGGAGCAGGAGGAGCGCCCGGTGCAGCAGCAGCCCTGGTCCTCGGAATATCAGTGGGCGGATCAACAGGATTATCCGTGCCATTAGGGTCACCTTCAAAATTGCCTCGAGATGGGGGATGACCCGGTTGGCCTGCGAGCGGATCATAGAACCCAGCTGCCAGCCATGGATCGCCAGCGGATCCGGTGGACGATCCCATGAAATTGGAGTCAAACAGGTTGACCATGCCATTCATGCCCCTACCAATATTTCCGTTCGGGATGTTACGCGGGTCTTCTCTGAAGTCCCAGTAGTGAAGCGACAATTGCGGATTGATCTGCCGCAAAAGTTCCTCAAAACGGTTGGTGAATTCGCGATGCCAGGGCAGGAACTCCGGCCCGCCATGCACGTGCGTCGCCTGATGGATCTCGTCCTGTTTGAACCACCAGCTCACACCGCCCGGAGGTGTGTCGCCTCTGTTACCGGGGTAAAACCGCCGATGCATTTCAAGGATTGCATCCCTCAGCATAGCCCGTTCGGCCGGGTCTACGTGCGCAATGTTTCTCCTAATGCCATCTCCAAGGGCCATGAGAAGTTCCTCCTTCTTCTTTCTCTTAAATTAATTACTTACGCAAAAGTATTCCCAGCATTAAAACGCTCGCATAACAATTTTTTAGCAGGTATATTTTCAAGGAGATCAAGCACTGAGATTGGCGCAAGGTTCTGGTGTAATCCTCCCTGACATGTAACTCCCCCTTGTATATATACCTGAGCAGCTATGTTTTTGACAAAAACACGTGGTTCAGTTCCTGAAAAACACATCTATTCTTAGCAGGAAACTGCGGATGGGAAAGCAATTATGAGCGAGAATACTGGCTCCGGCAGGCCCCTTGTTCCAAGACGCGTGGTGCTGGTGCTTCCTTTCATCATCTTTGCACTGGTCGCGCTCACTGTTGGTCTACTAGCGAGCAGAACGATTCGATCTCCCTATGAAACCCCTTTCTTTCACCTCTTCTTCAGTGATACGCTGCATATGAAGGTCTGGCTGATCACGGCTGCATTGCTCCTGGGGTTGAGCCAGCTGCTGACAGCCTCACGCATCTATGGACTGCTGCACTTCCCGCCTCCAGGAGGCTTTTATAACGTTGTGCATCGGTGGTCTGGGCGAACCGCCATTGCCCTCACGCTCCCTGTCGCCTATCATTGCATCTTCCTGCTTGGTTTCGGTACATATGATACGCGCGTTTACATTCACTCCCTCCTGGGTTCATCTGTCTATGGTGCCTTTCTCGCCAAGATGCTCATTGTGCGAGCCAAGGGCTTTCCAGGCTGGGCGCTGCCTATTGCAGGGGGAGTGATGTTCTCGATCCTCTTAGGAGTATGGCTTACCTCTGCCCTATGGTTCTTCAGGAACTTTGGCATGGGGATTTAAACGTGTGAGGGCTCTCTGCCGTCAGGAAAGGCATCTCTATGACAAAGTTATCCCAACGCTCGGAAGTTGCGTACAACACGGTACGCCGTCTATGGCGCGATCCGTATACTGATGTGACTCTCTCCACGTTGCAAAGGTTGGCAGATGTGTTAGGGGTTGAAGTTGTTAGTAACAATGCAGGAAAGTATCTCAACTGTGCGCAAGGATGCATAGAAGTACCAATTAATGCTGAGGGGAGGACTTGCGATGGGAAAGCTCATCTTGAACTCACTGGAGATCCGCAGATTTCGAGCCTTCGAACACCTGAAGATCGAACACCTGGATCGCCTGCTGCATCATGCCGAGGCGATTTCCATTACGGGGAAAAGCTACCGCATGAAAAACCGCCTGGCAGCCGGCAAAGGGAAAGTTCCAGCAGCTTCCAGCTCAGCTGAGGAGGGGTAGCGTCCTGACTGACCAGCAAGCATCTCCGATGCGAGTGACTTAGCAAGGCTCATGGAGCAACTCGGCTATCCAACAGGGGCTTTGGAGATGGAAGCACGCCTCACAGGCATTCTTTCATTGCTGAACGCAACAGTCACATCGTCGGCATGATCGGCGTTCGTCTTGGACGCTATTATGAGAAGAATGGCGTCTATGGGCAGATTGTTGCCCTCAGTGTTGAGCAGGAGCAGCGAGGTCAGCACATCGGTTCCTCCTTAGTACCTGTGCTCCTGCCTGCTCCGGCTGCGTCTTGGCTTGGGCCGCTTCTTGCCACAGGGCGCTGGCTGTTTCCTCCTCCTGGGTTGCCAGCGCCTCCCCAACCGATTGCATCAGGCTGAGCGCTTGGCGTGCCGACATCCCCAGGGGCAACAAGCGCGTGAACGTCTCCGCTGAGAGGTATAAATAACTGGCACGAAAAATGCTTAATACGTATGCATATTGAAATCATGAAAATGCATGACAAATATGAAGAGGGAAAAGAAGTAGACCATAGAGGTCGTAACGGATTAAACAATTCCCTTGACAACCTTCACATGGTTACACATAGAAAGAACGATGAAAATAATTGTAGAAATACTGAGGGTTTCCCTGGAACCTATTGGGATACTCAACATGAAAAATGGAGAGCATACGCACAAATTAACGGTCACCAACGTCATATAGGACTGTTTACAGACCGCCAGAAGGCATATGACGCTAGGATAAACTTCTTGCAAGAAAGAGGAATTGAACATGAGGAAAAAAAACTTGTAGGAGTACTTACTTGTCTCTTGACTCTTCAATCAAATCGCATATAGAGACATCTAGAGCTTGTGCTATGCGATCTAGGATGTATAATGATACATCGTGATGAGGATGGCGAAATAATGCTTGCATTGTGTTGTAGCTTACATCGGCCATTCTAGACAATTTAGCCATAGATAGGTTGCGCTTTTCCGCCTCTTCTTTAATCTTCAATCGAAACATCATAGTAACCTCATTACTTCTATTGAAATATACTCTAACAGGTGTAACCATCTTGACACAAGAACGCCTTTATGGTTATTCTTATAGAGGTAACCATTGCAATGGTGTTTTTTCATAAAAAAGAAAGAGGATAAAAATATGGGTGAAAATAAGCTCAATTACAGAACGCTTCAAGTTGGTAAGATTATTACATATAAAATGCTGTTACGAGATCAACCTAAAAATCCTAACAAGATTTGGCGTGGGTGTATCTCAAAAGTCTATGCATCAGAATATTATCATGATGTTGTAGGGGTATCAGTAGAAATATTGGAACCTGGCTTTGAGGGTGAAAATGAAATAGTATTGTATTGCCAGATAGAAACATTAGAAGAGGATAAGACACGAGCAACGAGGAAAGGCTGACAGCCAGTTTCACGGGGTCTTGCGCCATCCTAAGGCTCACTTCCTGTCTAGCAAATTATCAGGTACAAATTTGGATACGCTTCATCGTCTACATAGAGATGGGTAAGAAAAGCTTGCTCGATGTGATGGAACATATTTCATACAGAAAAGGAGTAGCCCTGATGGCCCAACAAAGTTCTCAGCCCGAGCGATTAAAACCGAATCGTTACGTGCTCAAACTCAAACACGCGACAGTTACTTATGATGTGACGGCAATCGATGGAAAACCCCATCTGACTTATCAGGTATTAGAAGGACCTGCCTCCCGTACTTTTATCGGAGACCAAATTCGCATACAGGAAAGCGCTATTGGGACGCTGGTCACTGTGACATTGGAAGCAATTCCCGATGATAAGGCGACTCTCTTGACCCTACTTCTACCAGTTATCAATTTGGTAGGAACCACAGAGCAAGACTTTGCTACTTTGGGCGTCACGACGACAGAGCGCAGTAGCATTGCAGGTCCAAGCCTGGTAAATGGAGTGGTACAAACATATCGTGAAAAGAAAGTTGAGGGAAAAGCCCAATTTGTTGAAACCTAGGGCTTGACAACTGGACAAGAATACAGAGTGTAAAGGAGGAATTACCATGCCCCTCGAACGCAAGAATCAGCGAACTCTGTCCCCTGCGGAGTGGGCTGCGTTCATAGCAGCTATCAACTCGATGCACGGCATAGGCACCACCCCGCCTGCCTATCGTGACTTCGTCAGAGTTCACGTCGACGCCATGAGCCCGGTTGGGATGTCGTGGGGCGTCCACACCATGCCGGGTATGGGTATGGTAGGCCGCAACTTTCTGGCCTGGCATCGGCAATTCCTCTGGCAGCTAGAACAGCGGCTCCAGATGGCTGACAACACGGTGACCGTACCGTACTGGGATTGGATCGCGGACCGCAGTATACCGGCCGAACTGGACGATCCGGCTCTTGTGCAAAACTTGTTTACATCCATCACTATGTGCAAGTCTTTCTGTGTAAGAACACAAAAAAAGAACCCGCCTACGCAGGTGGGTAGAGTGGCACATCAAATCCCCTCCTCCGCAGAAACTGCTCAAACCAGATCAGTGAATCATCTTCCTTCGATCCTGTCGCATTATCTGCGCGGTAAAAACGCACATAGAGCGGCAGGGAGGAGCCTAGCCTCTCAACAAGGCGACTTGCCCGCTCTTCTGCCACCTGCCACCTGCCCTTTAATGCACCTACCCGCCAACTATTGAAGGCCTCATCATGCAGCTCAATTATTTCCAGCAAAGCCAGGTCATCGAGGTAGCGTTCGGCAAACCGGCGGGCAATGACCGCGTGATGATTAGCCCCCATCCTGGGTTTACTTTGATCGACACGAAACTTAAATGTATCATGGATCAACGCTATCAATCGCAAGGTACGTCGCTCTTCATGAGTAGTCGCCAAACGATCGACATTTGCCAGGACCTCTGCTATGTGATACATCACCACGCCTTCACTGTGCCCCGGTCGCGGCTTACCCCATTCAGCGCCTTTCTTCCATTCGGCATCAGCACAGATGCGTGCTTCTAGTGCCGTTTCAAGCGGAAAGGGAAGCTCCATTTCCTTGCACCTCCAACAATAGTCGTCTACCAGCCAGGTTAAGCAATAGAGCACTCTCTTCTGCTCCATTCGCTTCAAAAGAACTCTGCCCTTACTCTACCATAGCATACTCTCGTTGACCACTACCCAGATGTGTTTACGCCTTTATCCTCACAGATCATCTTTTTTTACCATTATGAAACCATTTCGACATTGATCTCAACCCCAAAACAGCATACAATAACACAATACTGAACTGTTCCATCGAACTGAAAGGAGCAACTCATTCATGGCCACACATCACCTCGACGACACTCAACC
>JBGQJX010000108.1:0-10595 GCA_041499255.1 Ktedonobacteraceae bacterium
GCAGTCGCACACTGCTTGAAGTGGGCAAAGAGTTAGGCATCTCGCGTGAACGAGTGCGCCAGCTAGAAGTCGTAGCGCTGATGAAATTGCGCGGCATCAGCGGTAACGCCGCCCTGCGGGAATGCGTTTAGCCTGACACACCACTGGTGTCCTGAACACCAAATTACAATCATGTAAGGGTGGGGGGTTCCCTACCCTGAAAACCATGCTGCACGCAAGAATGGAACCCAGAGGCTTTTCCATCTATCTCGACTAATTTCTCAAACTATGTTAAACTGCATCTAAGGAACTTGTGAAAAACTGATAAAGGTGCATAAATACAAGGAGAATCAAGACCAATGGCAACCTGCACATCTTGCGGTAACGTCGTTACCGGTAAAAAGTTTTGTCAACAGTGCGGCACGCCTGTACAACAAGTAGCCACACCCACGGCGGCCAGCCAGGTCGCTCCAGTGAGTAGTACTTGCCCACGTTGCAATGAAGCTGTTAATCCGGGTGTAGCATTTTGTAATCATTGTGGCTCATCTTTGAGCCCACAAGCAGCGACTCCCACCGCTGCCTCTGCTCAACCAACAACAAGTCACTGTCCTGCTTGCCAGGCAGAAGTTCCTATCAATAATGCCTTCTGCACCAGTTGTGGACATAACATGCACGCGCCAGCAGCTCCGGCAAGTATTTATTGTACTGCGTGTGGAAACCAGAACGCCCCGGGAGTACGTTTCTGTGCCAGTTGTGGCACTCAACTAGGGGCAACCACACCCATGGCGCAACCCGCCAATACTGGCTACACCCCGCCTCCTGGGCAGTATCCTCCACAACAGCAGCCCTACCAGGCGGCGTCCGGACAACCTCAGTATGCCCAACAACCACAGCCTCAACCCTACGGCCAGTCCCCTTATCCGCCAACTCAATATCCACCGCAATACCCCCAACAAGGACAAATGGGTCCGGGATATCAGCCTCAACCCATGATGGGCCAGCAGCCAATGGTATTGCGCTGCCCCGTTTGTATGGCAATGGCGCCACTAGGTACCGCAAACTGCGTTAGTTGCCATACTAGCCTCGCTGGTATCGTCCCAACTCCTGCTAGCATGCCCCAACAACAAGGTGGAATGATGGGAGGATTGGGTGGCTTTATGCAGGGTGACGGTGGGAAATATGCTATGGGAGCCCTGGGCGGAGCAGCCGCCGTCCTGGGTGGCGAAATGCTTATGCATGGTGTTGAAAATTCCTTTAGCAGACGTGATGAAGGATATCATCATCGTGATGAGGGTCTGTTAGGCGGTCTGGGTGAAATAGCCAACGACCTTGGCTTATAACAATTTTCAAGCTGAAAGGACACCTGCAAGGTGCATAGACCATTGCAGGTGTCTTCATATTGAGGCTAGTTTCAGCACCCAAATTGGCTATCTTTCCTCCTATTCTTCGACAATTCTGTTGCGGCACAAGACTAAACCGTCTATAATACTGTGGGATAAACGACAAAACCGTCTATCATACCGCATTGTTGTATGTAATAATGAGTCGACTTTTCTGTTCATCTCTGTATATCAATATCTTTAACCTTAAAATATGAGGAGAAGTGGTATTTTTTCACATAAAATAGCACGCATGGAGAAAACCACACCAGGTAATTGGATGAATTTCGCGCGCACAACTTTACCCAACGGCTTACGCCTGCTCACCGCCCAGATGCCCGGTATGCGTTCGGCAAGCATTGGTTTCTTTTTAACCGTTGGTTCACGCTACGAGACAGATTCACTGGCCGGTGTATCGCACTTCATTGAGCATATGCTTTTCAAGGGCTCGCGGCATTACCCAACCGCTCGCCTTATCTCCGAGGCTATCGAGGGCGTTGGCGGTATTTTTAACGGGAGCACCGGCAAGGAACTCACCAGTTATACAGCGCGTGTGCCTGCAGAACAGCTTCCCACGGTGATGAACGTATTAGCCGACATGATACGAAACCCGCTCTTCGATGCAAACGAGATCGAAAAAGAGCGCAGTGTCATTATAGAAGAGCTGAGCGCTACCCGTGATGATCCGCAGGAATGGGCCAACTTATTGGTCGACGAGGTGATGTGGCCTGGTCTACCTCTGGGGCGTGACGATGCGGGCTTTGTAGAGACCGTTGCTCAAATCCAGCGCCAACATATGCTCGATTACCTGGATACTCACTATCGACCAAGTTCGCTCGTTATCAGTGTCGCAGGGAACATTGACCACGCAAAGGTTC
Organism: Ktedonobacteraceae bacterium; assembly: GCA_041499255.1. Lineage (GTDB taxonomy): Bacteria > Chloroflexota > Ktedonobacteria > Ktedonobacterales > Ktedonobacteraceae > UBA11361. The sequence continues at coordinate 2,237 of JBGQJX010000108.1, forward strand.
TCAGAGAGACTGAACGCTTATTTAGCGATTGGGAAAGTCGTGAGCACCCCCGTTGGGAAGAGAGCTTGCCACCGCAAGATACTTATCCTGTGGCAATGATACGCAAAGATACGGAGCAGACCAATATCTGCCTGGCAACGCTGGGTACAGCCTATACTTCTTCTGATTATTACACCATATTGTTAATAAATGCAATTTTAGGTGACGGTATGAGTTCCAGGCTCTTTCAAACCATTCGTGAAGAGCAAGGACTTGCTTATGACATTGGCAGTTATTTCAATAGTTATCATGAGACAGGCAGCCTGGTAGTCAGCGCAGGTGTTGACCCTTCGCAGGCCGAAGCGGCTGTGCATGCTATCATTGGCGAACTTGACCATCTTTGTGACGAAGCCGTACTGGCAGACGAACTTGAACGCATCAAAGCGTATGTGCGGGGAAGTATTCTTTTAGGGCTGGAAGGCACTCACCAGGTCGCTTCCTGGCTTGGAAGCCAGGAGAGCCTGCGGAACAAAATCATAGATATTGATGAGATGATAGCACAGGTTGATGCCGTCACCTCACAGGATATTCAGCGTGTGGCACAGTTCTGCTTTGCGCCCGCGTGGCGTCGCCTTGCCATCATTGGGCCAGATGACCCGCATAAAGCAGAGCGCTTTGGCAAGCTGCTCAAAGGTCTGTAAAGCAGGAAGAGGAGATCAGGATTATGGCACAAACAACGCTTCGCGAATATTTGCAGATTACTGAAGATGCAATCAGTTCCGGTCGTGTACAAGACGCTCTGACCAACTGTCAACATATCCTTACCCATTTCCCGGAATCGCTGGAGGCGCTGCGTCTCCTGGGTGAGGTTTACCTGGCACAAGGTAAACTGGAGGAGGCTCAGCAAACATTCGATTGGGTCTTGACCAACGACCCGGAAAATGTCATGGCCTACTGCAACCGTGCCCTTATCAGCGAGCGTATGTCCGATTACAACACAGCGTTAGACTGCTATCAACAGGCCTATGAACTCAGCCGCGGCAATAACCAGATACGCCTGATATTTAACAAGTTGAGCGAAAAAGTAGGGCAGCAGGGCTTTATTTACTCGCGAGCAGGGCTGGCGCGTTTATATATGCGCGGCGATCTTCTCCCTCAGGCTGTCCAGGAATGGGATATTGTTCTCAACACCGCCCCTGATCGCCTTGATGCTCGTAATGGCCTTCTCGAAACAAATTGGCGTGAAGGCAATTTTGACCAGGTTGAGCAACTCTCCAAACAGATTCTGCAGGATGTTCCTCATTGCTTGAAGGCGTTACTGCTCCTTGCTCATGTTACCTTTACCCAGGACGCGCTGCAGGCACAAGACCTGATGCGCCAGGCAGAAGCATTAGATCCAGACCAGGTTATGGCACAAGAACTTTTTAGTGACCTTGTCGCCAAACAGCCTAAAGATCCTTTCTTAAAACTGCTGAAAAAGACCCCGACCGTTTTTCCGGAGATCTCAAATGGGAAACATACTCCAACGCCATCAGTAGCCGCGTTGGAAAATATCGCCACCGAGTCTAATGGGAAATCACAGAGCAGCAGCGCTCCTTCAACATTCTCTGACCCCCTCGTGAAATGGAGCAGCCTGGATAATATCATAGAGCCTCAGCAAGAGTATCAAACACTTCAGAATGCAACACCTTTCAGCAATTGGAGTGGTTCTGGCGCGTCAGATTTTGGTAACTGGAGTACCTTCAACCAGCAAGGCTACCCATCTCAACCAGCCAATAAAGCTCAGACAAGCCATCCGACTCCTCAATTGGACAGTTGGAATATCCCCATACAGAGTGCCAGCTCTACAGAGCAGCAGGCGCCGGAGTTGGAAGCATGGCAAACGCTACCTGACGCATATAAGGACAGCGAGCGAACCATCGATAGCAACCAGGTAGAACAACAGGCGGCATGGTACCATATGGATGCCTTTTCTGGATCATCGGCCGATTCATGGAGCAATGCCAGCAACAGTAACCAGGTTCCTACCCCTACCCATTGGGATATAGAGGAACAGGAGTCAGACCTTCCCGCTCCTCCAGCCTGGCTTGATATGCTGACCAGAAGCGATCACCGGCAATCCAGTGGATCTCTCTCGCCAGTGGCACCTTCTGCCCCAGCATTGGAGCAAGAAGTTGTTACCGTGCAACAATCTGTTCAGCAGCCAATTGAACCAGCTAAGATTCACCCAACAGCATCACCATGGGAACAACTACCCGTCACTTCTTCCCCTTCGCCTGTTGCACCGGAAGAAGAGGAGTACTTCTTTGGGCCAGAGTGGCTAAAATCCCTTGGCGCCACAACAATAGAACCTGTAACTCCTCAGGAGCCAGAAATAGAGCGGCAGCCAACGCATTCAGAAGAACCAGAGCCTGTAGTCTCAAGCACACCAACAGCAACGTTCGAGCAAGCTAATACATCAACAATATTAGCAGCCGAGGCTGAGACACAGGTAATCGAGGCTGCCGCTTCTGTTGAATCCGAAACGAAGAAGATTACAGTTGAGAACTGGTTTGAGCAAGCGTCACAAATGCTTACTCATCCCGAGCAGAATCTCCTTACAACGCTGGAAGAACTGGAAAATAATTTGCGCTCGCAGGGTTTTACACCCCTGGAGCCAGGGGCTCTCTCTACTTTAGCCAAAGAGTCAACCCTGTCCTCGGCGTTAGCACAATTTGGTAATTTCTCATCACCTGCCACAGAAATCGATGCTGTTCAATCTAATCCGTCAGCAGCGATACCTACGACTCCTCCAACTGAGCTTTTATGGTCAGACACGGCGGAGCCAATTGCTGAACCACTTGAAGCGACAGTTAGTAAATCGTCCGCACAAACTCCGGCGGCAACTTCCCACCTGGACGCGCTCTCCAGTCTTGTCACCTCTCGCGCAGAAGCACAATCGATGAGCAGTATTTCTCCAGAGCCTGCCCGCTTAGAGGCACTATCGAACCCTGCTACCAGCACGCCCTCACATACGCAGCCTGCCGCCGCACCGGCAGACCCGAACGCCCAGTTCTCTATGCCGCTTGACTTTGGGCTAGAAACAACCATGAAGCGTCCGGTCGTTCGTATGCAGCCATTGCAGCAGCGCCCATTGGCACAGCAACAGCAGATACCATCCAGGAGTCGCTCAGGAGAACTTCCTCCGTCTCCTCAAGTAGAAGGCAGCGCCCTAAGTTACAAACAGCGCCTTGTCAGGGGTTATCAGTATCAGCTCGGAGGGTTATACGATGAGGCCATGCAAGAATACCGCGTCATTATCAGCAAAGCCCCAGAGCTATTAGGCGAGGTGGTCAGCAATATGCGCGCCTTACTGAAAATTGTGCCCAGATATTCCGCTGGCTATCGTGTGCTAGGAGATGCTTATATGCGCCAGGGTGCATACTTGCAAGCCATGGAAGCCTATAACAAAGCACTGGCTATGGCGAAAAAGGCGAAAAGCTAGCGCCACCTAATAAAGGAGCCCGATTTGGAAACAATACTACAACGGCTAACTGACCTTGACAACGTTTCTGGAGCCATTCTTGTCGGAAAAGACGGACTGATTGTCACTGGAACACTGCATAGTGAAGACGAAGAGGTAATCGGGGCAATGTCAGCTGCGGCATTCGGCTCTATCACCAGTTTCATCAACCAGATCAACCATGGCGCAATGCATCATGCCATCATCGAAATGCAAAATGGCATCATACAATTTGAAGAAGTGAGCGACCTTATTCTTGTGGTAATCACCCAGAATAGCAATAATCTCGGCCGCATCCGCATTGAGATGAAAAAGACGTGCAAGCAAATTGTACAGATGGTCGCTAGCTACTAAGGTATCATCAACAGGCTCATTCAACAATTGCTGGGGAAGGAGGGTGTCCCCAGTACACTTTCCTAAGTATACTCTATGTTGTATGGAGTGGTGCTTCTTCGGTTGAGGCGGAGGATTGCTTCTGTTTTTCTGCGAGACGCCAACAACATGTCTTACTTCGAAGACAACGTTCCTGTTCCTCGGACGTTACTGGCGGCGTATTTTTCATACAAAAGACCTGGTACAATGGTTCGCCTTTCATGACATCACTGGCAGGGAACCAACGCTCACGATAAAATGGGCAAGCATTTTTATGCTTACGCCAATTTGAATTTTCAGCGGGATTTGTTTCGATAGTGCTTGCCAATCAAGCGTCCTTCCTAATCATACTTGCCAAGAGTTCATAGTGTTTCAGGTAGTATAACATATTATTCCGAGAAAAATACCGTGCATCCTTCACAGACAAACAGACATCTTCTATGGTATAATTGGTTATGCAAAATTCAGAGGACTCTTTGGTCGAACGTAAGTCAAATGCAGTTCCATGGACAATTCAGGAAACCTGGTCCGGCATTATTTTCACACTCATCCCCTGGGTAGTACTGGCAATCGGCCTCTCTCAACTGGGTCAAGGCAAGGCTTCACAAAACAACACGCCGCTCTCGTTCCAGGCCGACCTTGTAAGCGCCATTATTGTTTTTGTCGTTTCCTGCGTAATTGAAGGGGCTTTTCTGATTGCGCCACTGTATATTGCCAACAAAGCGTTTCGTTCAATTATTCCTCACTTCCGCCTGGCGTTGAGAGCGCTTGGCCTTAGAGATTTCAACTTGAGGAGATCGCTGGTGTTGGTAGTCATCTTGATGATAGCCATCCTGGCCATAGATAATCTCTATCAATACGTGATTACCGTACTACACTTGAACCTGCAAACCAACGACCAGGTTTTGCTCCAGCGCAGTAAAATTGCCCCCATCAGCACTTATGCAACCCTTCTTGCCGCCGTTTTTGTTGCTCCCTTCTGCGAAGAGATCTTTTTTCGCGGCTTTGTCTTCCCAGGCCTGAGCAAGATAATGCCTGCCGGTTGGGCAATAGTTGCTAGCTCGCTGATCTTCGCCCTGGCTCACGCGGACCTCGGGTCATTCGCGGTACTGTTCATCATCGGGCTAGCGCTCGCCTTCCTACGCTGGCGCACAAAATCACTCTGGCCCGGCATTTTCCTCCACCTTCTCAACAATGGGCTTGGAGCACTATTAATCATTCTGGTAATGCGAGGCATAGTAAAACAGTAGCGCAAAGAAGCACTTCTGTCTTGAAGTGCTTCTTTGCGCTACTGTTTCAAGCAGAAAGTGACTACAACTACTTCGTATGCCTGATATATTTCCCAGGCACCTTATCCTCCGACTCTCCTCCCTCGGCGGGAGACATGATGTGCAGCACATCAACCTTTGGATCGACAATAAGGTCGTTAAATACCGAACGCACACCCTCAAAATTTCGCGCGATCTCCTCGGCTGCTGCTTTCTGTTGGCCGTTGTGAACGGCTCCACTCAGGCGCACGATGCCCAGGCGCGGATAGACACCGATTGGAAGATCGCGGGTACGTGGATCGCGCCCTACTGCCAGCGCCAGGTCGCTTGCCAACTTATCATCACCAACAAGTCGATTTTTGATTTCCAACAGGCCACTTATGCCCATGGCTTGCCTCTCGGCTAAATCTCCACGCAGCGAACTTGAAATATTGCCATCGAGGTAAAGCACCCCATCCAATACACGCACTGTAATCCCTCTCAAATCGATGTGCAGCGGTATTGTATCGAAAAGAACTTCTTCAACTTCACTTTGCAGTACCATGTCTGGTCGATAAACAGGCAGAGCGTCCAATACCGACGCTTCCAACTGTACTTTTATATGCCCGGTTGCTATCTCAACCACATGCTCTCCATACAGCAGCGTATCGTGTCCATGGCGCAAATCGTGAGCGACCAGGTAGGACAATTCCCCGCTCTCTGGATGAACTGCAACCAGCATCAGTCTACCCGTACTACTGGAGGCAGTATTCTCGACCGTGCTTTTCTCATCGAGGCGCGCGCCATTGGCCTCCGTATTAGCGGCGGTCGCTATCTCGTCGCGCCTGGCTCGAATTTTTATCCCCTCACCTGTCGCGCTAACAACTGTATCAAATGGCAGAAAAAATGTATTCCCAAATAAACGCCGCTGTCTCACACCTATGTGAGTCATCTTGCGGGTCGCTGCATCAAAAATAACTTGCGCCAGGAAACCGTCTTCCCCGTCGGAACAAATAATCTTAGAGCCAAAATGAAACTTTAGCATTTCTGAGATTGATGCTATGTTGCTCATGTTTCCAACCTCGTACTACGTATTTTAATAGAAGGATAAAAGCAAAACACAAAACGTGCTACATCCTCTTTGCAAAGTGTAGCACGTTATCCTCAAGCAATACAAGCGTAAAAACCTCTATCATGCTGCCAGCGAAGGCGCCTTTCAGAGAAAAGAGGCAAAGCATCTTAAACGGGGACCTGGCGAAGTTCAATATCTCTCATTCCAAAAACAGTCTCTGCCGCTTCTGGCGCGTATCGCTCAACTATGGCTTCTGTGATGGCATTAGCGCGGCAAATTTCACCAAACATACTGGCGCTGGCCCGTGGGATACGTTGCATCGTTCGCAGATCAAGCTCAATTAAGCCAAAACGCGCGCTCCAACCCTCGTCCCACTCAAAATTGTCCACCAATGACCAGTGCAGGTAACCGCGCACGGGAATACCCTCGCTGATTGCGCGATGAAGCATCGCGAGGTGCTCCAGGATAGCCCGTGGACGGCGGCTATCCCCGGCATCACTAAAACCATTTTCTGTGATATAGAACGGCTTGTTGCCTCGCGTACGACGATAGATCGCTCTAAGCACACGGTATATACCCTCTGGATAGATCTCGCCAAAAACATTTCCCAGACCCGGATCATTGCACACAGCTCCAGGCCGCACAAAGCGCCGCCCAAAAAGTTCAGCGGGATTGGTCAAATCGAATTTGACCATATCCCGGGTATAGTAGTTTACACCGTGATAGTCTCTTGTTCCTGCCGCGTGCTCAATAGGTGCAAGCAGTATATCCAACGGGAAAGTAAAATGACCTGTTTCCGCGGCCTGCAATAGCGCCCAGTTAAACAAAGTCTCCTGTATTCCTGCCGCTCCTCGATCAAACGGGGAAAGATTATTGGCTGCATCGAAGAGGCGGTAATGCAGGCAGTAGCCGATCTGTCCCTCCGGTTGCAGGCGGCGAATAGCATAGAAGGACTGCACATGAGCCTGTACCATATTGCGCATAACCTGAAATGCGCGCACGATCTGCTGTTCGCCAGGGGGAAATGAACCCAACACATACCCCCGGGTAGCGTAGACATTTGGTTCGTTCAAAGTAATCCAGAAATCACAGAGATCGCCCAAAGCCCGCACGGCATGTTCTGCATAGCGCACGAAGAAGGCAATGTTTGCTTCATTTGCAAATCCACCGCGGTCGGCAAACCAGAGAGGCTCGGAAAAATGATGAAGCGCGACTATAGGGATCATATGTCTCTGGCGCAGATCGCTCAGCATCGCCCGGTAACGCTCTATTGCCGCGCTGTCCCACCGGCCCTCATCCGGCTCAATACGACTCCATTCCAGACTTAAACGCAGCGCATTATTCTCCATCTGTTCCGCCAGCTTAAAATCACTCTCGGCATCTTCCCACCAGTTATCTGCGCCAGCACACGACTCACCCGTCAATATGTGCCCCTGCTGCTCCCAGCGATACCACTGGCTATTGGTATTACCCCCCTCATACTGGTATGATGCAGATGCTGTTCCCCATAAAAACCCTTCTGGAAATCGTAGTATGCGCTGCTTTGCCATAGTTCTCTCCTAAATACACTTGGCGATAATTATATGTATTGTATTTTAACACGCCGCCAACCGTAAAATATGTATGACCAACCCTCTCTATTGCTTCATCAGACCGCAGCCTGTGGTTACCATAGAGTACTCTTCTCACGTCTATCCTCACATTCTTAGCGTTTATCATAAGAGAGTGTTCAATGAGCGCGGCTTCGTTATGGTGTATTGAGCAACCTCTCGCTCTCTTCATACAAGCTTGCGCATATTCCGTCTCATCTGAGGTATGTATAATGGTTTTCACTTCGCGCAGGGCATTTGTCGTTATGCTCATTCTCGTCTTGGTAGCCGCATCACTGTTAGAGTATGTCCTCCACACGTCCCCAACAGCCTCGGCGGCAGGTCGCTCATCGCGCACTCCCTCGCATGTAGACAATCATTTCACATCACCCTACCTTTCGCTGACCTCTTTTCAACTGCGCGGTATAGATGGCCCCTACCGTACGAGCGGAAACTTAATCCTTGGCGCCGATAATAGTCCCTATCTTTTTCATGGCATTGCCCGCGATGATTTAGAATACTTTTGCAAGGGTGACAGTCACTACACGCGGCAGGAACTGGCCTATCTAGGCTTAGGGGACACTTCGGCGCAGGCGAC
>JBGQJX010000109.1:0-10590 GCA_041499255.1 Ktedonobacteraceae bacterium
CCCCGGTACAGCTTCACTGCCCTTGTTAATGCCCGGAGTTCGACGGACTCATTGTTGGTCTGGCTTGCTTCAGTGATGGCCTTATCGAAGTCGAGCACATCTAGCATCCAGGGAGAATCCGAACTAGCCTCTTTCCAAAAAAGCACTTGTCGCTCTACCTGAAGGTAACATTCTACATTGGGGAGGGCCAGCCGTAACTTGTGGACGATATTACGCAGATTGGTAAGCGCCTGACCATCGGTTGTATCGGGCCAGAACATGTAAGCAAGGTGGGAACGAGATTGAGGTACACCATGATGCAGCAGCAGGTAGGCGAATAGAGACTGTAAACGGGGTACATCGATGCCACCCACAGGCGTTTCACCTGAGATCAATTGAAAGCCGCCGAGCAGGTGAATGTGGAGGGTGGGAAGGCTTTCTTGCATCACATGTCTACTTCAGATTTACTATAGGATACTCATTATAGCCGGAGTTTTAGAGAGGGAGGATAACTGGTTATTGAGACCTGTTTTTGCCCCTTTCCATACATATCCCTCCAAGCACTTCTATTGTAAACATGAATTGGCGCGAGCGTCAAGTTAAGTTTTTTCTCACCTTCCCCGCCCTGCATCGGTAAAACTGCTGGTAAAAATACTGAGCACCTGGCCTGGGTCTGGCTCAGTCATTACCTCGATGTGTGTGATCCACTTGACCCACTCAAAACCGCGCCGACCAGGAGCAACTAAGCGAAGAGGATAGCCATGCTCATGTGAGAGAGGATCCGAACCTATATGTGTCGCCAGCAGCGCCATACGTGCTTCCTCCAGCGGCAGGCTCCAACGGTAGCTCGTCACCGAAATGAAGCTCACATAGAGCACATCAGTGTGAAAAGCAGCCTGGTCGAGCAGGCGTCCGATACGGATACCCTTCCAACGCTGGATACTGTAAAAGCCGCCCGTACAATCCAACGTAGCATCCAATTCATCGCCCGTCGCCACAAGCTCATCATAGGAGAAGTCGAGAGGCTTTGCAACAGCGCCACCAAGCGAGAGCCGCCAGGTCTGCGCATCAATCGGACGTGGCTGATCTGCGACCCAGCTTGAAGTGGGGAAGGCGTTTCCGGCGTAGCTGCTACTTTCAAACGATCCGGTGAAGCGCCGCCTGGCGCCAGGCAGATTCAAAGCCCGTTCGGTGAGCTGCTGTCCTGGCCAGAGCGCCATGCTGCCCAGGAGCAATGCGCCCAAACGCAATACCTGGCGCCTACCGGTAATGTCGCGTTTACGCAGCCGTTTGGCACGTGCAATCATATGAAACACGATCACTGTTGTGATCACGAAGCCCAGTCCTATATGCCAGTTCAGCAGATTGAACCCTGCGAAGTACCATTCGCCTCCTCCGGCCCACCAGATGCCCGATCCCAGCGCCAGCGTGACAACCAGCAGCGCCAGCAACCCATAGACAGTATGGCGATCCCAGAGCCGTGGATGGATAACCCGGGGCCAGACGCGCCGCAGCTTGCCCCACAAAAGCAGCAGAAGCCAGATGCCCGCTATACCATGCAGCGCGAAGATGAACCACTCTTGTGGGAGGCCACTTAACAGGCTGATAATACCGGTCATACAACCGAGAGCGGCGGCGATTGCAAGGCTCCAGTCAGTGAGGCGCGGAGACATACGAGATCATCCTTCTTGGCGTTGTCCACTTTTTTACCAAAAATCAAGTTGCTTAGAACAAAGTTCACGCTGATCTTTAGTGTATCACAGAGTAATTTCCTCTTCTAAATACGCAAGCCGGTTACTACACGATCAGAAGTAAGCGTTTTCAGTTGCCCAGATCAGAAATCGCCAGGAAAGGGATACGAATTTGGGCTTTGCTCATTGTCAGAAAAACTAACTTTGATAGTTTCACATAAATTAGCACACCTGCTACATTTGCAACAAGTGCGACAAGGGCGACAAGGGCGACAAACAGCAAGGTTTGGCTGAAGAAGATAGTCTGTATGCTGATTACCATACACACATTCGCTTTCGCGGAAAGCATCACTATCGACAGTCGTCACAAGACGTGTTTAAGTGTAAACGCTGCCGCCGTTTTATCGGCCCGCTCCCTTGCGGGGGACATCATCGCAATCACTGCCCATTCTGGACACAATTTGCATCCTCCTGAGTGACCTTCACAAGCGGCTCTAACGCCTTCATTATCCCTGGCGGGGCAACAGTTACGGTTATTCTCTTCTCACTTCCTGCGGGATGATAAACTGCCTGAATGCCTAAGATACGACACGCAAGGCGTTTCTCTTCGATGGTTGGTTCATAGTCAGGGTTACCAAGTGATGGCGTGACATCTTGTATCCATTTCTCAAACCGTTCAATCTCTCCCATAATCTTTCGGTTGATTTCATCCCGCTCTGTTTCATCCACAAGCAGCGAATAGAGATCACGGCGTTCCTTTTCAAGCGCCGTGAGCCGTCCCTGCAATGTGGCAATGGTATCCTTGTCTGTTGCAATTTCAGCCATAGCAAGGATGTTATTACGACGATTAATCAACTCGGCAATTTGCCGTTCTATTACTTCCGTGTGCGAGTCAATGCTGTAGTATTCTCTGAGATCATTCAGATGAAGCGTACCACACCTGCCTCACTCCACTCAGTTCCATTCTCATCAACCCAAATGATGGTTTCGTCAGGCTCGTACCTGGCGCGTTTGTATTTCTCTCCGTCAATATAGCGGTAGCCATAGGTTGCCCTCCCGCCGCCGCTCGCTATATGGAAGCATGTACGCGGCTATAGCTTCAGGATACATACATCCTTCTGCACGAATGAGGGGCTTCATTTTCTCCATTAAGAGGTACTCCCATGAAACGGATATACTTGAGGTAAGTAGGGTCGTAGGCAATGTCCAACTCCATTTCCTATACCGTGTCGTGAGTTGGACAAGAGGATGCTCTGTCGCCTATATTGTGGTAAAATATAGGTAATCGTCCTGCAAGCTTCCCGATGTCATCGCTGCGGACAAATGGCTTCAACTTCCAATACAACAATCTCACGATTTCACACGATTTTCCGAATAGCTAGTATAATAGCTATGAGTATGAGCGAGGGCGATCCGTAAGATCTTTTCCCTGCTTGCTGCGCCAGCGGCTGTAAAAGAGGAGTGAGATGACTTTTGAACAATTCGGTAGGATAGTGATAAAACGATGGAGGCTCGTTGTAATCTGTTTTTTATTCGTAGGACTGGGGGCATTTTTCGGTAGTAAACTGATACCCCCTCTCTACCAGTCATCAGCACTCGTAGAGATTGTTTTTATTTCGGGAAACAATCAATCAAACTATGATAGCTTGCTTGCCGGCCAGCAACTCGCTCAAACCGAAGCGCCACTGGCAACCAGTAATCCGGTGCTGCGTGAAGTTGCCTCGCACTATCGGGGTCTGACGGTTGAGCAACTTGCGGGAGCAGTGACAGCAACCGCCACTATGAATACGCAACTGGTTGCGATTGATGTCAAGGACCCGCGTCCGACGCGCGCGGCAGCCCTGGCTAACGATGTTGCGGCAACCTTGATAAAACAGCAGCTCCAGGTGTTGCAGCAAACCTCGGGTCAGGGCAGCGTTTCCCTCTTCATAGCCCAGCCTGCTCAGCCCGCCTTAACTCCTTTCCAACCCAATGTCCGTCTCAATACTGCTGCCGGGCTGGTGACTGGCGCATTGCTGGGCATATTACTGGTAGTGCTGTTTGAGCTTTTAGATACACGCATCCGCACTCCAGAGGCTCTCGGCGAATTACTGGACTGGCCAGTTCTGGGAACGATCTGGCAAGCAGCCCCGCAAGAAGATGTGATTCATCCCATCGGCCACAACTCCAACGTCGAGTCCTATAGTATCTTGCATACGCATATCGGGTTCGCAGCGCTAGATAGATCATTGCACACTCTCGTGGTCACGAGTGGCGCGCCTGGCGAGGGCAAGAGCGTCGTCGCGGCCAACCTGGCGATTTTTATGGCCAAAGCCGGGAGGAATACCCTCCTTATCGACGCAGACCTGCGTCATCCAATACAGCATGCACAATTCGGCATCCCGGCTCACGCACTGGGTTTCAGCAATGCCATAGTGGCGTTCAGCTCGCCGACAACTGCTAACGCACCTGCGTATCAGCAGGTTCTCACTCCTACGACGCGCACAGGGCCAGCAAGTACCCCGGCCGTTACCAGCCAACTCTCTCTCGATCCTTTCGTTCGAGCAGTGGACATTCCACATTTATGGGTCATGCCCTCGGGACCACTACCACCGAATCCTCTGGAGCTACTCGACTCAAAAGCTATGCAACGCTTCTTTGCAGCACTGAGCAATTGTGGAGCTGAGGTGGTGGTCTTCGATACTCCTCAATTGTTGGGCTGGTCAGATGCCAGCATTCTCGCATCAAAGGTTGATGGCACACTGGTTGTGGTCGATACCACGCGGGCCAGGAAGAAGGATCTCTTGCAGGTGAAAGCGCGGCTGGGGCAGGCTGGAGCCCGTGTTCTTGGATGTGTGGTGAATAAACAGCGTCCTCGGCGCAAGGACATGCCCTACAAGAACATGCCCTATTCGTACGACTCTGGCTCTAGAAAATGGAGCGAGAGGAGCGATGATAACGCGGAGCATACGAACCTTTCCACCGTTTCACCGGTTCCATTGGCGATCCCGAAGCCATCGGAAACACCACCTCAGCCAAACCGGGAAGAACAGAATGGTAAGGCAGAGCATGACACAAACAATGTTGACTCGTCCACTCCCTCTAAAGATGCCGTTGCTGACAAAGAGCAGACGATCCAGCTCCCTGTGGTCAAGCAAAGAAGGACAGGTGAGTAGCATGAAGGTAGCCGAACTGATTTCTCCTCCATCGATTTTCTTGATTCTGGCACTCCCAGCAGCGCTTTGCCTGGGAGTAGCCATTGGTATATTTAACCCCATCTACGCAGCTATTGTCGCCGCGGCTCTCGTGATGGCGATCATCGTACTGCTCAGGCTCGACGAACTTATTGTGATGCTGGTCATCGCTGTTCATATATTGGTTGACTCCTACCTCGGCCTGGCCGTGTACCAGATTGCACTGCTCATGGCGCTGGTACTGCTCTTTGCCTGCTACTTTGGGCAATCTGCTAACCATCCCTGGACTGGGCCGCGCTGGGTCTGGCTCTGGCTTTTGTTTCTCATCCTGACGATCATCCCTGCTATGAAGGGCGCTGCTTTCAGTCTCACCAACTCAATCGGCTATTATCTTGAAATCATTTTCAGTCCATTCATCATGTTCTGGCTAGGCAACATAATCGCGAAGGATGCTTCGGCTGTGCGGCGTGTGTTTCAATGGCTGTCCTTTCTGGCAGCGCTCTTCGCCACACATACAATTATTCAGGCAACCACCGGCAAGTTCTTATTTGAATCTGCGCGGGCCTATGCTAACCTTCTCCAGGCCTCGAACTTTCAAATAGGGGGAGGTATCTCCCGCGTCAGTTCGTTCTTTGGCAATCCGAACGGGAATGGGATCTTCCTTGCCACCTGCTTTTTCCTTCCATTAGGGTTATTTATAGAAAGTGAGAAGCTGTGGGCAAAGATGATCTATCTCCTGGAAATGCTGTCGATCCTGCTGGCACTGATGTTCACCTACAGTAATGGATCATGGATAGCTGCACTCACAGGCTTGTTGGTTTTCATGTTTCTGGTGGGACGCGTACGTTATAGTGTACTGCTGTTGCTGTTGGTCACGGTACTGGCAGTGGTAGCACTCACTGTCTTTCCTTCACAGGTCGCCGTCCAACTATCTCGTGCTAAGGACCAGGGCAATCTCTCGCTGCACCTTGGGGCCTGGCAAACGGCTATGCGAGTCATCGCGGCGTATCCTCTGTTTGGTGTTGGTCTGGGGAATCAGGCCTATCTAAGTCTTGCGGAACATTTCCGTGTGCCTGCACAGACGACGCCTTTAGCGGAGCCAGATAATTCCTACTTGCAGTGGGGAGCAATAGCAGGAATACCCGTCATGCTGATATTCCTTGTATTGCTAGCTCTGGTATTTTGGTTCTCGTGGCGCAACTGGTTGGCTATAGATACCCGCTATCGCCCTCTTTTCGCAGGAGGAATAGTTGCTCTCATTGCGCTTAGCATTAACAGTTTGACTGTAGATGGTTGGACAAGTCCAGTTGATGTACAGTTCCTCGGCTGGCTGATTGCTGGTGTAGTCGCCTCACCGTTAATTGGGCGTTGCCTGGGATTCCAGCCAGTGTCACCAGTCGATAGGACGGCAGAGACAGCCCATGTCCAGGCTGGGGCATCTTGGATGGACAAAGCAAAGCAGGGTTCGCAATTATGAGTGATATGCTTGAAGACGGCCTGAGAAGTACGAACGATCAGACGATCCAGCTCCCTTTACTCGGTAGAAGAAAAGGTAAGCAAGGTGGAGACGACCAATAGGCGAAGCATAAAAGACAAACAGCGAAAAGCAAGAAAGCTTTATCTTCGGGCTTTTCGCTGTTTGGAAGGAACAATGAAATGATAAGAAGTAATTTGTGGAGACATCGCAACGCAAGCAGTTATTTGGAGGTGCTTACATGCGATTGAGCAAACGTGACATAGGATTGTTTGCCTTTGTTGGGGTTGCACTGATTATCCTACTTTTTGGCCTGGATCTGATACCTTCTCCTTTTGCAAGAGGTGGCCCGACCCAGGCATTCTTACCAACGGCAGTGACTTCCGCGGGCAACGCCATTGTACGTGAGAATGCTTTGCTAGGGACAACAGGCTGGCAGATCCCCGATGGCGAAGAGGCTTCCACAGAGATACAGGCCTACGCCGGTGCGACGTCAGTGTTGCCCGGGCATACCTTGACCTTTTACGTAAGCACTCAAAGAGAAGGTACTCCTTATTCAATCAGTATCTACCGTCTCGGCTGGTATGGGGGCACTGGAGGACGGCTGAAATTTTACCAGGCGAATCTGGTCGGTCACGCACAGGGACACTTTGACTTTAGTCAGAATAATATCCTTGTAGGTTGCAATGCTTGCCGGGTGAACTTACAGACAGGCCTTGTGGAGGCTAATTGGCGGGCTTCCTACACGTTGACAGTACCATCTGACTGGATCACCGGAATCTATCTGGCCAAATTCGTTGACGTCAATGGAATGCAGATCTACACGCCGTTCGATGTACGGGGCAACTCCAGGTCTGCATATGTCGTTGTCACGCCGGATTTAACGAACGCCGCATACAACATCTGGGGGGGATTCAGCCTTTATGAAGCGCCTGCCAGTCTAGGGGTAGTGAGTGAAGCAGTGAATCGAGGGGCAGGAGTGAAGGTCTCGTTCGATCGACCATATGCAACAGGGGACGGTGCGTCCTATTTGCTATCTGGAGAGGCCGACACTATCCATTGGCTGGAGCGCCAGGGCTACGATCTCTCATACATGAGCGACGTCGATGTACATGAGAACCCCGGGGAATTGCTGAATCATAAGGCGTATCTCTCAATCGGTCACGATGAATACTGGTCGAAAGAGGAGCGTGATGCTGTGGTGCAGGCTCGCGACAGGGGTGTGGGCCTCGCGTTCTTAGCAGGGAACGATGTCTACTGGCAGATTCGCTTCGAGCCGGATAGCGCGGGGACTCCAGATCGAACTGTAGTCTGCTATAAGGTTCTGGCAACGGATAACGATTATGCACTTGATCCGCTCTATGGGAAGGATAATACTCGTGTTACCGCACAGTGGCGCGATCCCGTACTGGGTCTTCCAGAGAACTCTCTGGTCGGAATTTTGTACTCCGGGCTCAACCATAACATGAACTTCCCCTGGCGGGTGAGTCCGCAGGCAAAGTCACCCCTTCTGGACGGTACTGGTCTGCTGCCCGGAAAGTCATATGGCTGTGGTATTGTAGGCAATGAATGGGACCGTGTCGTTAATAACGCTGCTGCCCCGGCTGGCCTGCAGGTTCTCGGTGCATCACCAACTGTAAACGGAGGTAACGAGCCTGATGTCAGTCATACCACCTACTACATCGCTCGCTCTGGGGCAATGGTCTTTGCTGCCGGCTCCATTAACTGGACGCTTGCACTTGACAGCTATCGGTTTTCCATCGACCCGGCATGTGCCAATCAGAATCCGGTGGTGCCCGGCTTGCAGAAGTTGCTGGCGAACGTAATGGCTGCACTGGTAATCCGTCACCCGTCGCAGCAGCTAACAGGCATCAATTTTCCGCATGCTCTCAGCAGTTAAGAAGGGAAATACGACAACCGAACCGAGGTAACCTATGACTGATACACCTGATATAGATGGCGTTCCCAGGCCTCAAGGCAAGGCCTGGGATATAGGGCTATATGAGTACGTGAGCAAAAAGACATGAGTGATATGCGTGAAGACGGCCTGGAGATGACGGGCGAGCCAACGCCTGCGCTGGAGAAAACAAGACGCTATGCTGATACGCTTGCAACCTCTGCCGATGCCACAGGGCTCGATGAAACTGTGACAGCAGAGTTGCCTGTTGTCGATAAAGCGCAACTACCGACTCAGATAGGTGTGCAAGCTATCTCCGTACCATCCCGATTATCGCTGCCGTTCGTAGACGGCAGCTCGATCGCTGATCAGCCGACCTGGAAGTTGCCCGTGATACCAGGGCCAAGGAGGGCTGGCAACCAGGTGGGCCTACCAGCGACTCAAGATAATACGACAGAAAATGGACAAACAAGTTCGGATACTCAAGGTTATCTTTCACTCGCGTTTGACATGATTAAAAACTCTGGAATCTATGCCGTGGGTGCTTTGGCATCTCCACTTGTTTCTCTTATACTTACGCCATTTTTAGCTCACCATCTTTCCCGTACCGAGTATGGTGGCCTTGCTGTTCTGTACACTGTAATTGACCTTGTGACGGTCATAACACAGCTTGGGCTTAGCGCCTCTTTTTTCCGTGCATATAATGGTGATTATGAATCCCAGCGCGATCGCTTAGGCGTCCTTGCAACCTCTATCATCCTGGTGTCACTGGCCTCGATCCCTATAGCCGTCGCGGTGATGTTAGCAGCTCCATGGCTGTCGGAATTCCTCTTCAATAGCACGGCTTTCAGTGAGCCCGTGAGACTTACTGCTCTGGTTATTGTGCTGGAGAATCTCACCCTGCCGGGGATCTCGTGGTTGCGCGCAGAAAAGCGAGCGATCCTCTATTCAGCTTTATCAATAGCCAATCTGCTGCTTGTCCTGGGCACCAATATTGTGCTGGTGGGTGCGCTCCAAATGGGTGCGAATGGAGCCTTGATCGCAAAAGGAGCAGGCTATGCCATCATGATCGCCTGTACATACCCGCTTATGCTACTACTCCTTGTTCGTCGGAGGAGCCTGCATCTGCACTCCGATATTATGCGGAGTATGCTCTTCTTTGGAGTGCCAACTATCTTCGGCGACATGGCGGCCTGGGTTCTGCAACTTTCAGACCGCTACCTTCTCAGCCACCTGGCGTCATTAGCCCAGACGGCGAGCTATACCGTGGCCTATACCCTGGGCGGGGTGTTGTCTCCTGTACTCCTCGCACCATGGGGATTAGCATGGGTCCCCATTATGTATGCTGTTGCTAAAAGAGCGGATGCAGCCCATATCTATCGACTTGTCTTCCGCTGGTGGAGCAGCCTCTTACTCCTTGCCACTTTTGCTCTTTCACTCCTCAGTACGGTTGTGCTCGCAACGCTCTTCCCACCTGCCTATTTTTCGGCAGCGCCCGTTATCCCGGTCATCGCCTTATCAACTTTGTTTATAGGTGTTTACTATATCTTCATGATAGGAGTTAATCTACGTCGAAAAACGATCCTCGAGTTTGTATTTATGGCAATTGCGGCATCCGTAAATGTGCTCCTCAATCTTTTCTTTATTCCACGCTTTGGAGCTATGGGAGCCGCCGTTTCAACACTCATTGCTTACACAGTACTTGCCTCGGTATCCTGCATCGTGAATGAAAAAATTTATCCTATAGGATTTGAGATTAGCCCTTTTATCATGAGGCTGCTTGTCGGTGTTGCCCTCTATGTTGGAAGCAGTTTATTGGCTCATAATCAGCAACCATTAATAAGCTGGGGTATCTCCATAGCCGCCCTTATCCTTTACGGTGTATTCCTGATGGTACTTGGAGGGCTTTCAGTAAAGAGACTTAAAAAAGCATTCTGGTATGTACGGGCGGCTCTTTAGGAAGGAGAGGAATAAAAATTATGCGTAGAGGCACAGTGGGGGCTCGAGGGCTCGCGAACTGAGAAAAAAGGATAATTTTATGACGACAACATTTTCCTATAAGACTCCATCACAAGGAGACATACAAGTCTTCCCCATGTCTTTGGCCCAGGAAGGGCTCTGGTTTCTTGACCAGTTGGAGCCCGATCGCGCTACCTACATCCTCCCGGTTGCCATCCGCTTGAGAGGGCTGCTCGACGTGGAGGCGCTCGAACGGAGCCTCCACATGATTGTGCAACGCCACGAAGCCCTGCGCACCACCTTTCGGATGATGGAGGGACAACCGGTGCAGGTGATCGCCCCTACCCTGGCTATCCCGCTATCCCTGGTCGACCTGCGGGGCCTGCCCGAGGTGGAGCGAGAGGCCGAGGTGCTGCG
>JBGQJX010000110.1:0-10563 GCA_041499255.1 Ktedonobacteraceae bacterium
CCTTACTTTTTCCTCCTATTCTATCACGGAACTGTTTCTACCTCAATGTACTAGAAGTATTATCAAAAGTACGATTTCCATTGTGCTGAATGTTTTGCGTTTTTGTACCATTGTTGTTTCCTGTTTATTTTACCCACAACTCTTTGCCTGGCCCATAGCGATATTTCAAATGAAAATGCTGGGTGACCCAACTATAGAAGCCGGCTACCTGTGGCAATTGCAATCGGGCCGAAAAGAAAAGCACTGCATGTACATTTGGCTGCGCTGCTTCGCTTTCAAGCTGCTGCAGCGTCAAGTTGCCACTGACAACCCGGACCATCGATGTATCTACTAAGCTGGCAGGTGTTCTGCGCTCTGCCAGTGCTGCCGCGAATTGGCCATCGGTGATAACAAGCTGATCGGGGGTAATCGCCTGGCGCAAATCACTGGCAACCTGCAATTGTAGCCGGGTAGAAGCATCGCTACCCTGCTTATCAGCATTCCGATAGTATGACGGATATTGCAAAAGTTCCGTCACCGTAATGACCAGGATCAATAGTGCCGCCAGCGCTGGCATGATTTGTGGTAATTTGAATCTTGACAAAATGTCGCTGCGGCTTACTCCCCCTATTCCCCCTACTCCCATCACTGCCATGGCGATCAGCGGCGGATCGAGGGCAATAAAGTGCCGGTTGAACAGCGGAACGACCGACATGAGCATAATTGTAGTCACCAATGCCCAGCAAACCAGGGGAATAAAACGCCAATCGCGCCGCAGCATGGCTGAAACCACCCCTACGGACGCGGCTGCTACCAGCGGCAAGTTTGAGAGCAAAAACGTCTTCAATAAATGTGTGTTAGGTACGTGGTTATTGATAAGTGCGGCCCTGGCGTCAGTATGAAATGTAATCACGTCCCGTATCATACTGGCATATGTGCCCAGGAAAGGCAGCAAAACTACCAGCATTGTCACTATACTGGCTATGATCAGGAGTATCATAGGCCGCAAGCTGCGCCAGTTCGCGCCTGGTTTCTTCTGCCAGATTTGCCAGAGACGTGCCAGCAGCAGCAGAGAGATAGGGACGACGCTGGTGATACTGAGCAACTTGCACAAGATACCCAGAGAAAGAGCCGCGCCGGAAATGGCCGCTAGCGAGAAACCAACCGCTCCCTCCGGTATCTCCCACCACAGGTACGCCGCGCCCACTGCCAGGAAGGAAAAAGCCGATGAAGACACTTCCGCCTCAATCTTTTGAGACTGGCTCAGGTAAAGTGGGTCAATCACCAGAAACAGCACCGCTGCGATTGCTCCGAGACGCCCGCTTAGTGCTTTGCCCATGCTCAAAGCTCCCACCAGTCCAAGTAGCGACACCATAGCTATCCCCAAACGTGCAGACCAGAGTGTACCGCCGAAGAGGATGTAGAAAGGGTAGGTGGAAAGCATGAAAAAAGGAGGCTGCGAATAAAATATCTGCTGGTAGAGGGTATGACCGGCGTGCATGGAAAGCAATGTCTGCCAGTATACGCCCTCGTCATAACCGTCGCGGTCAAAAGGCAGGCCCAGGCCGTAGAACCTCATGCTTATAGCGATCGCGAGGAGTGCTATAAGCACTCCCCAGAAAAGCGCGCGTTGCCAGCGATTGCCGGGCGCCTGGCCCGGCCTCGCGGCGTTCGTTTTATCATCTACTACTATACTCGCTGACATCTACAGTTTCTCATATTTCATGACGTTATTTATCAAAAAATGGCAGCTCGACACTTCCTGTCTCGTTGGTAGGCGGCAATGGCGCTAAAAATGAAGGCAAGCTGGCGCCTGGACTATCTTTCGCAGGCACGCTCTCTTTGCCGTTTTCTCCCACCAGAGCATAGCCATTTTTACCATTGCTGTGGCCACTGTGGCCATTGCCGTTACTATTGCCTAGCAGCACCTCAAAGTCACTCAACACCTCTTTGGCCACTTCACGTGCATCTGCCTCGTCAATCAACTGCTTAATTTCCTCCGCCACCAACTCATCGTGCTCGATCAACGCCTCAGCAACCGCGATGAGGGCCTCTTTGTGATCCTGAAGCAGCTTTTTAACGGCCTTGAATTGCGCTTGCAACAATTTCTCCACTCGCCCATCCAGGTTTGTCTGGGGAACCTCGCTTACCCTTGCTGAAGCCAGCGTGCCATCCATACCCCACAAACCGACATAGGCAAAAGCATTTGTGGTTGCCTGCTGGAGATCGGAACCGACGCCGTTCATATTCAAATCCAGGAAGAGTTCTTCCGTAGCGCGAGCGGCCAGCGCTACCTGGATGCGCGCCAGAATATCTTCCTTGCTCAACGTTTTAATTGACTCTTTTGGACGCGGGAGCGCAAAGGCTGCTGCTCCTTCAACGTCGCTGCGCATGTGTATGGTGACATATGCCGGGAAGTATCGCTCGTACAGGTAGTACGAGGCTACAGCGTGCCCTGCCTCGTGGTAGGCCAGGCGTCGACGGTCAATCGGCGTCAGCTCGCTGGTCTGGCGCAGGCCAAACTCGTGCACATCCTGTGCCTCTATAAGATCCTTGTAGGTGACCCTATCACGACCGTCAAAGTGCGCTATAATCACCGCTTCGTTGATGACGTGTTTGATTGCTACAGGTGTATAATCGACCAATCGCTGTACCAGGGCGCTCATTGAGATATTGGGGTCGTGTACAACCTTCTTCAGGTAGTATTCGATGACCTCACCACGATACTTGTCGGTTGGAGCGGCAACATGAATCTTGCGGTCAAATCGGCCTGGGCGCAGCAGTGCCCGGTCAAGCGACTCTGGAATATTGGTCGCTGCAACGGTCAGCACTGGCTCTTGTTGCACACGGCTATGAGAGAGTCCAATGGTACGCAGGATCTTCTTAAACCAGCCCGTCTCGATGTTTGGCGGGTCCATCTCCATCAAGAGCTGGTTGAGGCCACCGGTTCCGGCGCCACCCATCAGACCCATCATGCCTCCGCCCAGTCCCATACCGCCGCCGCCGCGCGAGGCTCCTATCGCGTCGATTTCATCCATGAAGACGACACAACCGCCATATTCACGTGCCAGGCGCCGGGCTTTGCTATACAATCTCCTGATCATCAAGATATCCATGCCGATAAACATCGCGCGGAAGCTCGCGGCACTGGCATACGCAAATGGGACACCCGCCTCGGTACTCATGCATTGTGCTAGATAGCTTTTCCCTGTTCCTGGAGGACCGGAGAGCAGGAGACCGCGTACAGGAGATCCGCCCATATCCTGGAACTCTTTTACGCCGCTCAACAACCCTACGATACGGCGGGCAGCCTCGAGCACTTCTGGATTGCCCTTGTAGTCCTCGAAAGTGACGCCTGTTTCTCCCGGCATCACCCAGTAAAGTCGCGGGCGTCCCAGGAACCAGAAAATGGCAACAAACTGCATGATACCGAAAAGCAGGGCAAAGCTGATCTGGAAGGCATAGTATAAGATCGATCCAGGGTTTGGCGCGCTCAACTGCGGCACAATAAAGAAGAACATGTACCAGAGAATAATACTGACGACGGCAAGCCAGAACCAGCGCAGTCTGACAAAACGTCCAAACTGGTCCATGCCCAGATCGATTGATCTATCCAGCTTACTTTTTTTTGTCGCGGTTTTTTCTGCCATGGTGGTGTATTCCTTTTGCTGCTCTTGAGACCAATTGTTACTACGTTACTGCAAAGGTGCACGGAAAGAGACGAGGCTGATAGCCAGAAGCCTGCCTTGTGGCGTTGTAATGAAGTGCCAGATCATGATACCGCTAACATTGCCCCCCGGCCCCGAACTGGCTGTGTCGACTTCTACGATGCTGTCTATAGTAGTATCTGGCGCACTAGAAACACTGAGAACAGTAATGGTCTTCCATGTGAGATGAGTCTTCGTTTGGCTGAACGTGTTGATCAGCGAACTCGTATCAGCCGGGTTAACGGTAGCAGACGACGTTCCAGACGCCGCTAGCTCTATTACCTGTGCCGTCTCCTGCCCAATGAGCGCAAGGGTAGAACTATCACCATCCCGCAGCGCGTAGAGCCAGTTTTTCACATGCTCCCCGCTGAGATTTTTCCCATTCACTCGGAAATTAAACTGATCACTGCCAACGCCATAGGGCCAGTTGCCGGTGACCAGGTAGGTTGCAAAAATAATACTTCCTACAAACAGGAGCAGTAAGAGAAAAGTGACGAGCTTACGCTTCCTTATCGATTGTAGTATGTAGTATATGCCCTTGAAGATAGGTCGAAAAATTGCCTTGGCGAATAGCGCGGCAGGAGTTTGGCTGGCTCTTCTCCTGACAGGCGTAGACTTCACCTTTTTTTCTTCGGGTTTCACATCACGATCTGGCGGTTGTTGAGTTGGTGCAGTCCTGGCACTCATATGTCTCGCTTCTCAACTTTCTCAGGCCTCTGCGCGGCTGGCAGGTTATTCTCTACATAAAATATACAGCACATCTCTACAAGGCGTGTAGAATATCCGTTACATATACCACGGTGGAACGCGCGTTGCTACTCTCGCACTGAATATAGCTCAATAGTACGATACACTACTGCGCCCCATTTGGCAAGATGGCAAGATGGTAAAGCCAGCACCTCCAGGCCCGCTTACAAAAATCCTTTGCCATCATTACGCCCATAGAACGCGTTTGATATAATGTACGTGCATGCGTTTCAGTAGATTGCTATATAATGTGGAAAACACTGGAATATTCATTCTTCCGTGTTATGCGGCGCGAAAGGCGGTGAGAGAAAAATGGATAATAGAACAACAGGAAAGCCAGAAGGAACAGGCTCGCATATCTGGCTGCACCATACCTTGCAAATTAGCGTTGGTGGGCGAACGCACACCATCGAAATGGATATCCCTATTCCAATCGGCGCGAGCGCGAACGTGCGTGAACAACTGCTCAACGAGGCCGAAGCCAGCATGGAAGAGCTTGCGAAGCGTATCGAGAGCGGCGCACCCCGCAAACTCTCACCCGGCCAGCCAGCCCAGCCAGCCCAGTCAGCCAAAACTCCACCCGCCAGGCAGCCTTCGCCTGCCGCGCAAGCGGATGCCACCAGGTCATCAACTCCCGCGAGCGCTTCATCAACCGCGGCGCCATCTCTGCTGGTGCCAATACATCCCCGTGATACCATTCCAACCGTTCCACCCGAATCCAGAGAAACACTGGTTCCGCCAACGCGACCGAATATCGGCGCAAGCATGCCCAGTTCGCCCGGTATGTCGTTGGATACGAGTGGCAGCCTGAAACTACCGCAATTCATACAGTTTATAAAGGAATCATTGGACTTAACGCCCAAGCAGGCTATGGATCTGTTGAATGTGAAATCCCTCAGCGGCCTGAATCTACGCGACGCTCTTGAAG
This sequence comes from Ktedonobacteraceae bacterium, assembly GCA_041499255.1. Lineage (GTDB taxonomy): Bacteria > Chloroflexota > Ktedonobacteria > Ktedonobacterales > Ktedonobacteraceae > UBA11361. The sequence continues at coordinate 5,362 of JBGQJX010000110.1, forward strand.
AATTGCAGCAGATCGTTGGACAGGAAGCAACAAACATAGCGGTACCCACCATACCAGCCAGCCCAAAGCCCGTTGAGAATAATCAAACAAAGCAAGAGACACAGCCGGGAACCGCGGCGCAATCCAGGCCGTTTCCTCCTGCCTCCAACCCAAAGAACCCGGATATCGTAGAGATTACGCACGCGGTAATTCGTGATAATCCTCCATCGTATGCTTTCGATGAAGAAATTGACCTGGAGCAGGACATCGATCTGCCAGAGGACGGGGAGGTCGATCTCTTGCCTGAGTTGACCAAACAGGAGCGCGAGGAAGCGGAAGAAATACTCATTAAACTGCGAGATGCGCGCGGCTCTTCCCTCGCCAGTGATGCGCGCCTGAAAGTGCTGCACAATGTGGCCGATTCACAGGTGAGCGAGGAGCAACTCCTGCAATTAGTGCAGGGTATCTGGGGGGTTACGTCCCTCAAAAAATTGAAAAATGACCAGGTAGAAGCCCTGATTTCATGGGCAAAATCAGATAATTTCGACAGAGAAGCAGAGCATGTACAGTTACTGCTTCAAGAGGAACAATATGCGCGTAGTGACTGGTGAGGCCAAGGGGCGTAAACTCAAAGGGCCGAAGACCATCGGCACTCGTCCTATCATCGATCGCGTCAAGCAGGCGCTTTTCAATATCATCAGCTCTCGCGTGGAAGATGCGCGCTTCCTGGATCTCTTCGCGGGAACAGGCAGTGTTGGTATCGAAGCCTTAAGTCGTGGCGCCGCCAGTGCAACCTTTATCGAACTGAATCAGAAGATGCTGGCAGTAGTGCGCGAAAACCTGCACATCACCGGCCTGGCAGACCGCGCGGAAACCATTCATGCTGACGCCTTCAAGTTTTTACAGAACGAGTCACTACAAACACAGCAGGCGCTCCCTGGGCCACGCGGCCAATATAAACAGCCTAAAAAGCGTACCGTAGTCTCGTCTGTAGAAGCGCAGTCCGCACCCAGGCCGACCGTGCCAATCGTGCCAATCGCCCCATATGATATCATCTATGTAGCGCCTCCGCAGTATCAAGAGATGGCAGCGCGCGCTTTAGGTATCCTGGATACCTCGCCGCTCGTTGCCAACTCAGGGCTGGTCATCATCCAGATACATCCCAAAGAACGAGATGGCATCGTCGCGGTGCCACTTAAACACCTGGCTCTGACCGACGAGCGGCGCTACGGTAGCACATTACTAATGTTTTTTCAATGAAGACAGAACCATATGGGCATTACCCTAAGGAGGTCATCATGGCGGGCTATATCGTAGCTGATATCGAGGTCACAGATCCCGGTGAGTACCAGAAGTACGCGCAACAAACGGCAGCGACCCTTGAGCGGTACGGCGGGAAATTTCTGGTGCGCGGCGGTCAACCTGAGACGTTAGAAGGTGACCGGAATTCGAAGCGCGTGGTTATTATTGAGTTTCCGAGCGTCGAGCATGCCAAAAGCTGGTACAACTCACCGGAGTACTCGGCCATCAAAGGCATGCGCCATCGCTCAGCCATCTCCAATATTCTTATCGCGCATGGCGCCTGAACTGTTCGGGTAGGCTGTCACTATAGTATGATATAAGACCGGGATCTCTATCCCAGGTTTGCAAATATATCCTGGTCAGGAGTATAAAACTGTGATAAACATGTCTGGACCAGGCAGCGGGCGTTTTGCCTTCTTAGACGCGGGCGAGACTGCCCGGCGCCTGGGTATTGACCGCGTGACCCTCGATCAATGGGTGCGCGACGGTCGCATTAAAGCCTATAAAGGTGTCGGACGCGATTCGTTTTTCAAAGCCACGGAGGTCGATGCTCTCTATAAATCGTTGCACCCCGAGGTTGCGCTGGCAAAAGCTATCGCCGACGACGAGCTTGATAGCGCTAGCACTGCTGCCGCCGTACAGCCAATGCAATTGACCGTGCGCAAGAAACAGGACCCACAAATGCGTGTCTACCTGCGCCTGCAAGCAGATGCCAAGTGGTACGACGTTTCCGAAGAGGACATACTCACCTGGTTTCGCCAGCTTGCTCCCGATGGCTATGAACGCAACAAAAAGAACGCGGAACACACCATTAACAAGCTACAATACCTGGTAAGCCTCATCGAAGAAGCGCAAAAGAAATAACTGATCTCTAATCGAGAGGTACCTTCGAAAACAGCACCGTCAAACCGAAGTATAGTAGGGACGACCCTTGCGGTCGTCCTAACTTGTGTGGCCGTGTCGTGTGGTCGTCCTAACTTGTGTGGCCGTATCGTGCGGTCGTCCTAACTTGTGTGACCGTATCGTGCGGTCGTCCTAACTTGTGTGGCCATGTCCTGTGGCCATGTCGAGTGACCGTGTTGTGTGGCCGTGTCCTCCTAACCCCACCGCTCCGGCAAGCACGCCAACAAATCCTCCGCCTCTCCAATAATAAAATCCGCCCCTCGCTGCTGGTAAACCTCCACCTCTTCTTCGTGAACCAGCATCGCCGCCAGTATATCAGGATCGCCTGCCTTCTTAGTAGCCTGGTAATTAATCACCAGGTCGTGATCGTCTGCCGTATCACCCACGTAAAGACCGCCCCGTGTTCCCACGGCATTGACCGCGAACTGCATGGCGCGCGGGTCTGGCTTGGGGCATAGATCAGCGGAGATGATCACCTCCCACCAGCGTTCGCCGCAGTGGGCTTCAATGCGCTCGAGGGCGCTATCAACCTCCGGCCCCACGCGCCCCGTAATCATTCCCAGGTGACGTACACCTGCCTGGCGTAACCTGGCTGGCAGATCAGGAGAGAAAAGCATCTCTTCGCGATGAACAAATCCAGGCGCATCTTTCAGGTAGCGTAGAGGGTGTTCAAAGCGTTTCTGCATTTCATCCGCTCCCCAATAGTATTCGTGGTAGAGATCACCGATAAAATGATAGTCAAGACGCGCGCTGGCAGGAATTACAGCATCGACCCATTCAGCTCCGCCGTGCCCCTGCAAGTTCGCAGCCCGCGAATGCGCGGCCCACTCCCTGCTGCTGCGCTCGGCCAGAGGCGTGCCCTTCCACTCGCGCAGTCGTGCGGTACATAGCGCGGCCAGTAGATAGCACATGTCCCAGTCATTATTGTAGCCACCCGCCTGTTTAAATGCATTCACATCTTCAATACTCACGAGATGGTTGCCGTGCTCCTTGCCCCAATCCAGGCCATGGATTGTGCCCGCGACATATTCGCTTACAGCAATATCGGTGGCACGAAACGAGACGGCTGTATTGATCAGCACGCCATCAATGTCGAAGAAAATGGTATCGAAAGTGGAAGGAAAAAGTAAATCTGGTCGTCTCCAAAGTACAGGGATCTGCATTCAAGGGCCTTTCATACATGTATTTTTATATCGATGGTATCCACAGGATAGCCCCATCCTTTTTACCTTAATTATACGACGTCTTCACCCGTAGGGGCGCAATTATTGCGTCAAAATTTCAACCACCGCGTCCATACTCTCTTCTCCCAATATGTGCAGACTATCCCAGTCCTCGTTGGGTGCGTCGCGCAGCGCTTGTTGTAAGAGCTTGGCATGATACGGGTGAACCTTCTCTTCTACTCTGCGTTCGCGCCCCTCATTCCACCGCGCACAGGTTTCATGTGAGATGTTGAAGATGAGCAAGCACGCGTAGTAACCATGCCAGCGCGCCATGTCGCGCAGCCTGCGACGGGCATCGGCATAGAGAGCCGTGCTATCCGCCACACTAAAGCGCCCCAGGAACATGCGCTTTTTAAGGATGAAATAAAACAAATCAAAGGTATCGCGGTTCACCTGTTGATTGTTTGCGTCGTCATAGATAAGCTCACGACAATGATCCGATGAGACAATCACAGTGCCGCCAAAGCGTTGCGCAGCAAACGTGCTTTTCCCTGAACCTGCTGGTCCGCACAGCACCAGGAGCGTCCTGGGAGGTACTTTAATGCTCATTGGCACCCGTTTATCGCCTGTTGCAGCCCCCTCCATTATTGCGATGCTTCCTCTCCTCTGGTATAATGCCCGTGCATACGTGTAACACACGCAACCTGTATCTCGTAAATAGAGATGTACTTACCATTTCATTCGCTAGGCGTATTTTACAATATCGGCGGTTTGCTGGTGGCAGTTGCTAGCTTCCCTTCACCTACTACGGATGTTCAAACTCATACTTCCCAAAAGGGATTACATATAACTATAACATTAGACGAGGGGCAATGACGTGTCTGTTGATTTAAAACTCACAAGTACTGAAATTCGTGCGCGCTACCTGGATTACTTTGTCAGCAAGGGCCATCTCAAAGTACCCAGTTCGTCACTCATTCCGCGCAATGACCCGACGGTTTTGCTCACAACGGCTGGCATGCAACAGATGATACCATACTTCCTGGGCCAGGAGACTCCTCCTGCGCTGCTAATGACCTCCGCCCAGAAATGTTTTCGCACGACCGACATCGACAATGTGGGCAATGAGCGCTCTTTAACCTTTTTTGAAATGCTGGGTAATTTCTCCGTGGGCGAATATTTTAAGCGCGAAGCAATCACCTACGCCTGGGACCTGTTGACTCAGGTGTTCAGACTCCCTGCTGAGCGTTTGCACCCCACCGTCCATCCAAATGATGACGAAGCTCCTCGTTACTGGAGTGAGGTGGCAGGCTTCCCCGATGAGGCTATTGTGCGCCTGGAAGACAACTGGTGGGGACCCCCTGGAGCCTCCGGACCATGCGGCCCCGACTCTGAAATCTACTTTGATCGCGGTGTGGAACATGGCTGTGGGCGCGCTGACTGCAAACCCGGTTGTGAATGCGAACGCTTCCTTGAGATCTGGAACCTCGTCTTTATGCAATATTACCAGGACCTCGATGGCACCCGTACGCCCCTGCCCAGGAAAAATATCGACACCGGCCTTGGCCTGGATCGCCTGACTATGGTCATGCAAGGGAAAGAATCCGTCTTCGATACAGACCTGTTCCGCCCCATTATTGACCGTTTCGCCTCCATTGCCAACACTACCTACGGGCTTGATACCAAACACGATGTGTCGTTGCGTGTCATCGCCGATCATGGGCGTGCCCTGGTGTTCCTGGCTGCCGATGGCGTCCTCCCTAGCAATGAAGGACGAGGTTATATCTTCCGTCGTCTCTTGCGCCGCGCCGTGCGCCATGGCAAACTGCTTGGCCTGGATAAGCCCTTCCTCTCG